>JAGBSA010000032.1 GCA_017632095.1 Bacteroidales bacterium
CAAATTGCCGAAGCGATGCAAAAACCTTTGCTTATAACATCGGTACCACACGAAGAGATAGAGGAAGATGAGTTTACAAATGGCAGCCTTTTGGAAGAAAAATACCGAAACGAAGTAGAGATGATTATAGAGAGCGATGTACCATCTCATAATCCCTCTACGGTTATAGATTTCACCGAAGAAGAACCACAAATCATAAGACAAGGCATTTCAAATCTAGTTCTATGAGATTGTTTCTTTGTTTACCTCTATTACTTCTTTGTTTCAATTGCTTAGCTCAAGTAAAAGGCTTGAAAGAAATTGCATTGGAGCATGTGAATTCAGGAAAATACCTAGAAGCAATAGAGTTTATCAAAGAAACTGAAAAACTTGACCTCGACAGTGCAGAAAATCTATTAGCAATAAAGTTATTCTGTCAATACAAAACAAAACAACATAAAGCAGCTCGTCAAACTCTGAACCTAATAGAAGAACTTGATGTTTTTGAACCTGAAAGTGAGATTATCCGTTTCTACTATCAAGCTGAAGAAAACAAAGATGAGCAGTTGGCAGAAGAAAGTTTGGAGTTTTTAGAGACTGATCCACAGCAGTTTTATAGGCAACTAAAAATACTAAACAAAAAAGACATCGATTTTATTGCCAGAAAAATACGACGATACTTAGACACATTAGAGCAAGAAGAAATACCGGAATATAAAACTGCACTTGCTGTTATATACTTTGCCGATTCCAACCTCATAGAGTGTTATAACATGCTATCGAATTGCGTAGAGGATTATCCACTTGGCTTTTCTTACTATATGTTAGGTATAATCAAGACACAGCATCGAGAATACATTTCGGCCATTTCTTATTTCAATCAAGCCGAAGACGCAAATTACAAACCGCTTTCCTTATATAGAGACAGAAGCATAGCCAAAGGATTTGATAAAGACTTCAAAGGAGCAATTGAGGACTTAGATATATGTATTTCAAATGAACCCTCAGATGAATTATATTATCTTCGAGCAGTTTCTTACACCAATCTAATGCAATACGACAAAGCATTGATTGATATAAACACAGCCTTGTCAATGAATGACACCATTGCAAAGTATCATAATCAAAAAGGAATAATATACACCAATACTCTAAATTATGCAGATGCAGTTATAAGTTTTCAAACTGCTATTCAACTGAATCCCAATCTAAAATACATCAATAATAATCTTGGAATTGCTTTGGAAAAAGCAGGATTCAAAGCCAAAGCTTTTGAATATTACAAAGAGAATATAAAGAAACACCCCGATCATGCCGATAGTTATTTTAATCTTGGCAGAATTGCATATGAGCAAAGCGATTATAAGCAAGCCATAAAGCTACTTCAAAGAGCAAATGACTTGAATCCAAGATATTCAGACACTCAATACTTGCTTGGAATGGCTTATATAAAATCACGAAATTTGTCTCTAGGCTGTTTTTATTTGAACATGGCTAAGGATAACGGTAATACATCGGCTGAAAGTGCCATTTCAAGCTATTGTGAGCAAAAAACAGAAGAGGAAACTGAAGAATAAAAAAAGCAGAAAACCGATTCATACTGATTTTCTGCAACTAAATAAAACTGAATTACTAAAAATTTTCAATTAAGTCTTTAACTACTTAGCGTCTTTCTTGTCATGATTGTGGTTACATTTGCTATGATCGCCGCTACACTTGCTATGGTCGTGATGATGTTCGCCATGATCGTGTCCACAATTGCTATGGTCGTGGTGTTCTTCGCCGTGGTGATGATGTCCACAGCCTTCTGAATGAACGTGTCCGTGATCATGAGAACAGCCACTTGCAATTCCCTTTGCTGTATTCTTGCAACAACCCGGCAATTTCTCAACAGCTCTCTTGTTAGCCATAAAGTTAGAAGTTTCAAAGCCTGCTTTAGCTAAAGCTTTTTCTATTTTCTCTTGAGAGGTCTTGGTTTCCTTAAAAGTAACCAAAACAGATTTAGTTACAGGATTTAATTGGAAACTCTCAACTCCCTTTTCATAAGCCAAAGTCTTTTCTATGATAGGATCAGACTCTGCACAACAATACTTTGGCAAAGATATTTGAACTGTCTTTTCTTGTGCCATTAGTCCGAATGCTCCAATGAATGCAAACAGACAAAACATCAACATTTTTTTCATAGTATTTTCTTTTTATTATTTTTAATCTTTATTTTTCGAATTTAAGTTACAATTTTCTAAGTCTTCGTTTTAGAAGAATAAAACTTCGTTTTAATTTTCTGAATCTTCGTTTTAGAAAATTGTTTCCTCGTTTTATTTTCTTGAACAAAAAAATAAGATATTTCCTATTTAATGTTTAATCTAAATCCAAGGTAGAATAGTCGTCCCATAACAGGAGCATAAACCACTGATGCGTCAAATTGATTACTAAATGGTTGATCTGCACCAAATACAGGCTCCTCTTGTTTGTAATCTGTAAGGTTTTCAACTCCCAAATAGATGTCAAAGGTTTTGAATTTGCGAGTTATCTGTCCTAACATATAGATATAGGCATCTGCATATTCGTTTGTATAACCCACATTCAAAGGTACTCTTTGTCTTCCGTTGAATTGAGTTGTCAAGTCAAACATCCATTTGTCGTACTTAGTCTTATAGGACAACACGACCAAACCTTTCCATTTTGCAACGTATGGTTTTTCTTTCAATTCGCCACTATAAGTTGTTTGAACATCGTTATAGCGTCCTGCCAAAGTGATATTGAAACGCTCAATCGGTTCTATATTGATGTCTAACTGTGCTGCATTTGAATAACTCTTGCCATCAAGATTGTAGAAGTAAACATCGTTCGCACTTCTATCTAAATCCATCACAACCTGATTAACAAAATTCGTATGGTAATAGTCTAATGCGATTGTCATTTCTCTATCTCCGCCAAGCTTTATGGTTTGAGAGATATTCAATCCTGCGTTCCAAGCATCTTCCATTTGAAGTGTCTCTTCCACATTTATGTTTCGAGATGATGCAAGGATACCAAAATTGTCTGCAATAATGTTTGCACTTCTGTAACCCTTACCACCGGCTCCTCGGAATATCAAATCATCGGTTATTTTCCAACGAAAATGTAAACGAGGTGTCAATATGTGTGCGTTATAGAATGAGTTATAATCATATCTCAAACCTGCAGTTGCCACAAACTTCTTATCATACTTAAAAGAAAACTGTCCGAATACTCCGGGAACAACTTCCTGTTTGAAGAAATTAGCTTTCAAATCAGCATTATTTGAATTGAACACAACTGCTCCAAGATATGGCATACTATATAAGTCTTCTCTTGTGTCAGAATAACGGAAACTTGCTCCAAAATCCACACTATGTCCTCCCCAAATTTCGCTATTTACAAGTACATTCGCGTAAACATCACTTTCTGTACCTTTATAATTTGACAAACCATAGAAAGCATCTTGCTTAAAGTAGGTTGCAGAAACCTGTGTTCCGAAAGAAGATGCGTTATTTATAGGTGCACCGTTTTTGGTAAAGAAATGAATTCTGTCAGTTGTACCTCCAAGACCATAAATCGTGCTATCACCTCTCATACTCTTATCAAACTCCATCTGTCCCCCCACTCTGTCTTCGTGAGTGTAGTTTATCATTGTTTGAGAGCAAAGTCCGTCAGGCACTTCGTAAGTCCAACGATTCACAATATTGAATTGGCTATGTTTAGG
>JAGBSA010000033.1 GCA_017632095.1 Bacteroidales bacterium
GAAAAAGCACCTTGTATTGTCTTTATAGATGAGATAGACGCCATAGGACGAGCAAGAGGTAAGAACTTAGCATCTGGATCTAATGATGAAAGAGAAAATACCTTGAATCAGTTGCTTACAGAAATGGATGGCTTTGGAACCAATGCAGGAGTTATCATCTTGGCTGCAACAAACAGAGTAGATATTCTTGATAAAGCTTTGTTGAGAGCAGGACGTTTCGATCGCCAAATTCATGTTGAACTTCCGGATATCGAGGAACGTAAAGCTATATTCAAGGTTCATACCAAGGGTTTGAAGTATGATTCAAATGAAGTGGACTTAGAGTTCTTGTCAAAGCAAACTCCGGGATTCTCAGGTGCGGATATAGCAAATCTATGTAACGAAGCAGCTTTGATAGCAGCCAGAAGCGATAAGAAAATCATAGGAAAACAAGATTTTCTTGATGCAGTAGATAGAATAATCGGCGGATTGGAAAAGAAAACCAAGATAATAAAGCCACAAGAGAAGAAAACAATTGCTTACCACGAAGCAGGGCACGCCTCAGTCAGTTGGTTGTTGGAGCATGCCAATCCTTTGGTGAAAGTAACCATAGTTCCAAGAGGACAAGCCTTAGGGGCAGCATGGTATCTTCCAGAAGAAAGACACATAACCACCAAAGCACAGTTGTTAGATCAAATGGTGTCGCTTTTAGGTGGGCGAGCAGCCGAAGAACTCGTTTTTGGAGAGGTCTCAACCGGTGCTTTGAACGATTTAGAGAGAGTTACAAAGCAGGCTTACGCCATGGTAGTTTACTATGGTTTGGATAAGGAAATAGGAAATTTGAGTTTCTACGATTCTTCTGGTCAAAGCGAATACGGATTCCAAAAACCATTTAGTGAAAAGACTGCAGAGAAAATCGATGAGCAAATTCGCAAAATGGTTGAAGAGGCTTATGATAGGGCAAAATCTCTTTTGAGAGACAATAGAGAAAAACTTGATGCGTTGGCTCAAATATTGGTTGAACGCGAGGTGATATTCCGTGAAGATGTTGAGGCGATTTATGGTCCTCGTCCTTGGAATGAAGAAATTGAAACCAAGAAAGAGGAATCTGAAATCAAGAAAGAAGAGACTGAAACCAAGAAAGAAGAATCTGAAATCAAGAAAGAAGAAATCGTTTCAGAGTAAAAAAAGAGACGAATAGATGAAAGGCAGTTCCGAAAAGGAAAAAGTACTTAAGTTATTGAGATCTGCTTTACTTGATAAAGAAGATGAGGGCAACGGAACGTTCGTTGCCTCCTCTTGTAATTATTATCCGTTGGACGATGAGCCAATTATGGTCTTTGCAGAGAAGTTTGTGAGCGGCAAAGGTAAGTTTGTGTATTGCGAAAGCGAAGAAGAATTTATCGGAAAGTTGAAAAATCTTAGGGCTTATCGCCAATGGAATAAAATTGTTGCCTTTTCGCCAAGTCTTCAAACCTACTTATCAAATTATGAAATCCACACTGAGATTGACGATGAGAACACTACAGTTGGTATTGGCTTGTGTCATTCTCTTATTGCAAGGACTGGTTCAATTATTCTTACATCTGCACAAGGTGTAGGCAAACATTTGAAACATTTTCCTCCGATAATGATAGTTGTAGCCTTCGAATCGCAAATACAAGACAGCTACAAACAAACCTTAGAGCAACTTTCGGGAACTCCACCTCAATGGTTGTTGAGCATAAAGACCGGAGAGTTGATAGAAGAAGAGATTAGAGAGTTGTATATGTTTGTTATATCAGGGTAGATGTTAATTATATTAAAGTGAAAATATGAAAGATTTAGTCAAAAGAACGCTTACGGGTGCTGTATATGTAATCAGTGTGATTATTGCAACGTGTATAAATAAGTATGTTGCGGCAATATATTTCGGAATCATTGTTTTGTTGGGCTTAAAGGAATTTTTGCAAATCACAAAGCAAAAAGGAATAGGTCAAAATCAAGTAATGATTTATTTATCGTCCATTTTGGTTTATGCATCTGTTGTTGCCTATGCTTGGAATGCTCAACCATACGCTTCTATCCTTATGTTCTCGGGCTTACTCTCTGTTTTGGGAATGCTGATTTCGGCTTTGTATCTGAAAAACGAAACACCGTTCACTTCACTTGCCTATTCGTTTACAGCTATCTTGTATATAACGCTTCCATTGGCTTTAAGCAATATGATATACGCCATGCAAGCAAACACAAACTATAACTTACTGCTTTCAATCTTTATTTTTGCTTGGTGTAACGACACGTTCGCATATCTTGTCGGTTGTAAAATTGGCAAAAACCGCCTTTTCGAACGACATTCTCCCAAAAAGAGTTGGGAAGGTTTCTTTGGAGGTTTGGCAGCCACCATTATAGCCGCTGTGATTATGCATTTGATTTATGGAAACGGGCTTTTGATTTGGTTAGTTATCGCAATAGTTACTTCAATCATTGGAACACTTGGCGATTTGACTGAATCAATGTTCAAAAGACAAATGGGAGTAAAAGATAGCGGTAATATACTGCCCGGACATGGCGGAATACTCGACAGATTCGATATTCTGCTTTTGGTATTGCCTGCAGTATGGATTTGTCTTAGTCTTTTGGGGCAATTTTTCCCTGTTTTCTAAACTTGATTCTTGAATTTAATTAAAACAAAATAAAGATATGTATATACATAAAGAAGGTTACAAAATCAGTGCTATTGCAATAGCAGCAGCAATCTTGCTAACATCACTTTTAGTCTATATTTTAGATGAGTGGAATGTTTATTGGTATTTATGTGTTGCCGCTGTGTGGATTGTAACAGGCGTAGTAGTACGCTTTTTCCGCATACCGAACCGAGAATTGGTCAATAACCCAAATCAAATCATAGGTTCGGCAGATGGAACAATTGTTGTGGTAGAAAAGGTTTTTGAACCAGAAGTGTTGAAAGAAGAATGTATTCAGATTTCTACCTTTATGAGCCCTAATAATGTGCATGTTAATCGTTATCCAGTGAGCGGTAAGGTGATTTATACAAACTATCACAGCGGCAGATACTTGATTGCGAAACACCCAAAGAGTTCTACGCTCAACGAACGCACGACTATATGTATAGAAACTGAGTGTGGTAAAAAGGTTGTGGTGCGTCAGATTGCCGGAGCTTTGGCTAGACGTATTGTATGCTACGCTAAGGAAGGTGAAGAGGTGAAACAAGGGGCTGAACTCGGATTTATTAAATTTGGTTCGAGAGTTGATTTGTTCATTCCTTTGGATTCGACCATACATGTCGATTTAGAAGATAAGGTAAAGGGTGGTTTGTCAATCTTGGCAAGTCTTTAATTCTTCTGAAACAAAGATTTGATTTGCTCTTTTCAAGTTATGGAAAATTCTTTTCAAGATTTGCCGATTCATAATCAAGTTTTGTACGAGGATAATCATATAATAGTGATTAACAAACGCTCTTCGCAGATAGTGCATGGAGACAAGACCGGAGACACACCTTTGGATGAAGAGGTGAAAGCTTATCTTAAAGCAAAGTATAATAAACCCGGTAATGTGTTTTGTGGACTTGTGCATCGTCTTGACAGACCTGTGAGTGGTGCTGTGATATTTGCAAAAACAGGAAAGGCGTTAGAGAGGCTTAATGCAATGATTAAAGAGCATTCAATAGCCAAAACGTATTGGGCAATTGTGAAAAACGCTCCGCCAAAGCCCAAAGATACTTTGCGAAACTATCTTATAAGGAACGAAAAGCAGAACAAATCATACATAAGCAAAGAATCACCCAACTCAAAGTACGCAGAGTTGGATTATGAGCAAATTGCAAAGAGTGAAAACTTTAATTTGTTGCAGGTAAACTTGAAAACAGGACGTCATCATCAAATAAGGGCACAACTCTCTTCAATCAACTGCCCCATAAAAGGCGATTTGAAGTATGGTTATCCTCGTTCTAATGCAGATGCTTCAATATCTTTGCATGCTCGAAAGCTTGTTTTCATACACCCGGTCAGCAAAGAAAAAATAGAAATCATAGCACCGGTGCCACAAGACAAACTGTGGCAGTGGTTTGAACAAACAGTAAATAATTAAAAACAGAAAACGATATGAATAAGTTGTTATTTTCGATTTTGGCATTATGCCTTTCATTTGGGGCAATGTCGCAAAAGGATTGCCATATCAGTGGTAAAATGGATAAAAACAAAGCAGGACAATATGTTTACCTTACATACGGTAAGCAAGTGCTTGATAGTGCAATGGTGCAAGAAGATGCAAGTTTTGAAATTCGAACAAAGGCTGAAAACAAACTTTGCTCGCTATTGATGAAAGGAGATAGGAGGGGAATCGATATGCTGACCGAGGCGGGTGAAATAAAGGTTGACTATCGTCAAGGTATAACAAAATGCGGTAAAGAAAATAGTTTGTTCGTGTCTTATCGCACATCGATTATTGCTTTGGGGGATAAACTAAATGACAAATTTGCAGAGATTCAGCAAGAAGCAATAAGCGATGAAGCAAAACAAGAAAAGATTAATAAGGAATACGAAATTTATCTTGTGGAATGCAAAAAGACGCTTGATGAATTGATAGATACTCATTCTAAATCTCAAGTTGCCGCTTGGGCATTGGCAAGTCAAAGTTCGGATTTGAAACCTGGGGAATTTTTTGCTTGCTATGATAAACTTAGCTCTTTTGCTAAGGAATACCCTTCTTTGATTGCGGCTCATGAATTGTTCGTTGCATTGGATAATACTTCGGAAGGAAAGATGTTTGTCGATTTTACGATCAATAAAGGCTCGCTTGATGGTAAGGATGTTAAGTTTTCGGATTATGTAGGCAAGGGTAAATATACCTTAGTCGATTTTTGGGCAACTTGGTGTGGTCCTTGCAAGAGAGAAATCCCTAATTTGAGAGAGATATACAAAGATTTCGGAAGCGATATTACTGTTTTGAGCGTGGCAGTTTGGGATAAGAAAGAAGCAACCGAGAAATTCATAAAGCAAAACGATATGCCGTGGAATCATATCATAGATGCACAAAAAATACCTACTGATATTTATGGTATCCAAGGCATTCCTCAGATAATTCTTTTCGCACCTGACGGCACTGTGGTGAAGAGAGACCTAAGAGGAGAAGAGATTCGCAAAACCCTTAACGAAGTTTTGAAAAAATAGAACGCCGATTCAGAATAAACGAAATAAGATTTTGTCAAATATTCCCGAAAGAAAATATAATCTTTCGGGAATATTTATTTAATGACAAATCGTTTGCAAAGAGCCAACTTCAAATTACAGAAAATCCTCTTTTCGTTTCCACGAAATAACTCTTCGTTTCGCTCTTAACGAAACTTCGTTTTAATTTTCTAAAACTTGAATCTGATTTTCTAAAACTTCGTTTCGCTGAAAGGATTCAAATTACAATAAAAACGGAATAAAATTTAAGTGAAATTAGCTTTGAAAGTACTCTCGGCGGGACTCGAACCCGCAATGCAGGAACCGGAATCCTGTGTTTTATCCATTGAACTACGAGAGTATTCTTTTACAACCAGCGTTTCTTTTTGAAGTAGAAAAAGAACGCAATTACGATTACAATCATCACAGCTATGATTCCAATAAATACATATCTTGAATTTTGTAAAGGTAATTCAACATTCATACCATAGATACTTGAAATCACCGTAAGCGGAAGCATGATTGTCGAAAGGAATGTCAAGACTTTCATGATTTCATTGGTCTTATTGGTCTGCAAAGAGTCGAATGTCTTTCCTAAACCTTCAATCAATTCTCCGTAGTCTTCGACCATATCGAACATTCTTTGATATTGGTCCAATATATTACCCCAGTAGTCTTCCATATCTTCGGCATAACCTTTGATACCTCCCGATTCAAATTTATGGAATACTCGAATTTGTGGTTTGAATGTTGTATTTAGCAAGATGATATTTTTCCTTGTCAAACTAAGATGCTCAATTACTTTGCCAGGTTTTTTAGTGAATATGTCATAGTTAATACTATCCACTTCGCCTCCAATACGCAGAATCAGCGTATAGGTTTCTACCATTAGTCTATCAAGCAAATTGTATAACAAAACGTCGGAAGAAGATGATATGGTTTCAATTAACTCTTCCTCATCTTTGGCATAAACTCCTTCATTGTAGTGTTTAACGGTTTGTTTCACTTGGTCGAAAAGGTTTTTCACCACCCAGTGAGAACGACCTATGGTTACAATATAGTCATTGCCCCAAAAGACTTTTACTTCTTTCAGTCTGATGAATTTATTCGTCTTGTCAAGATACGGAAAGTGGAGTATAAGGAAGTAATAGTCATCATACTCGTCTATTTTCGGTCTTTGGTTGGACGCTCTGCAGTCTTCAATATCCAAAGGGTGGAAGGCAAATGTCTCAGTTAAGTATTCATAATCGCTTTCGTCGGGATCAACGACGTGTAACCACTTTAGCTCTTCAAAATTGATAGTTTCAATCACCTTCTCCTCCTTTCTCTAATAAGCGTTTCTACATTCCAATCAAATTTTAGGCTGCAAAGGTAAGAAAAAAAACGAATAAGTAAAATTTTTCTTCTCGAAATAAGACATAAAGGCTAAGCATTGCTTAGTTTTTATATCGTAACCACTTCCAAATCTCTTTGTAGCTTATCCTTTTTCCGTATAATAGTATGGCCGTTCTGTATATTTTTGCAGCAATCCAAATACAGAAGGCTATTGCAATGAGCATAAGTATAACAGAAAGGCCTAATTCCCAAATTGGAACGCCAAATGGTATGCGTATCATCATGATAATAGGCGATGTAAAGGGAATAATTGATAGCCAAAAAGCTATTGAGCCTGCCGGATTTTCGATTACAACCGGCATTGCGACAATTGCAATAATTATAGGTATGGTTGCAGGAAGTATAAATTGTTGTCCGTCTGTGTCTGTATCGATTAGTGAGCCTATTGCGCCGAAAATAGAAGCGTAAAGCATATATCCTGTCAAGAAGAAGAATAAAAACATTACTATAATCAATGGGTAGTTTATTGCCATTAGACCTTGAATAATCTCATTTGTGCTTCCGTTTTCTACTGCATTGATTGTGTCAACTGAAATTACTCTTTCGTTAATCATAATCTCTTCTTGAGTCGGTGTAGTGAATAAATCAGGAATAGCAACTTGTACAGCACTGATTAGAATAAAGGTTAGTACAACCCACATTGCAAATTGTGTCAATCCAACCAATGCTATGGCAAAGAGTTTTCCAAGTAATAATTGGATAGGTTTTATGCTTGATACTAATACTTCAACTATGCGATTTACCTTTTCTTCGCTTACACTTTTCATCATCATAGATGCGAAAATTAAAATAAAGAAATAAATCAAGAATCCGGCAATTCCACCCAATGCTGTTTTGATTTCGTTGAATGAACTTTCACCTGTGAGTATGTTTTTGGTGTAAAAATCTACTTTAGGGTTGTTTATCCAATCTATTTCTTTGTTGCTCATGCCGTAATCATAGCGAAGGATATTGTCTTTCAAAATATTGACAAGTTGATTTTTGATTTCCTCTTGCACTTTTATGCCCGGCTCTTTCTCTCCGTAATACATAAAACTCTTAATTGGCGGAGTGTCGTTGGTCTTTACAATTTCCAATACGCCATCACAAGAATTTTCTTTAAGGAGTCTTTGAGCCGTTTCGATATTGTCCATATAAACAAAGGCCACATCGTTGTTTGAGTTAAACTTATCTTTGAATAAAGATAGGGATTTGTCGTTTGCTAATTCTGCTGTGTTATCTACAACAATTATTTCGGTTCTCGATTGTTCTGCTTCTTGCAATAATACAGGTACAACGCATAAAGCACATAATAGAATAGGACCAAGGATTGTCATGACAATGAAAGATTTCTTTCTAACCCTTGTAAGATATTCTCGTTTTATGATTATTTTGATTTTATTCATTGTTTTGGACTGTTTTAATAAAGATTTCATTCATTGAAGGGAGAACCTCTCTATATGAAATCAACTCTGTCTGTTCCATTACTTTGCTTATCAATTCTGTGTTTTTGCCAAGTGGAATTTTAATTTTGAGTCTTTGTGTTGAATCTTTGATTTGTTTTTCTAAAACTTCAAAACAATCTGGTAAAGTCAAGATTTGTCGGCTTGAAACGACGATTTCAAATGTGTTTTCACAGAACTTCTTTTTTATTTCTCCAACATTACCCTCTAAAATCTTTTTTGCGTTATTTATAAGCACAATATCGTCACATATTTCTTCAACTGAAGCCATGTTATGAGTAGAAAAAATAATTGTTGCCCCCTTATCTCGTAGCGAAAGGATTTCGTGTTTCAA
>JAGBSA010000034.1 GCA_017632095.1 Bacteroidales bacterium
CAAAGTCGGCGAACTCTTCTATATGCATTACTCCTAAGTCCCCTTCTGAATGTCTACGAACAGATACTTTTCCTTCGCCCTCTTCTTTTTCTCCAACAATCAACATGAAAGGAACCTTTGCCAACTCTGCATCGCGTATTTTTTTGCCAGTTTTCTCATTTCTATTATCAATGCTTCCTCTCAAATCCATTTCTTCCAATTTCGACAATACCTTTTGAGCATATTCTTCGTATTTTTCTGAAATCGGTAAGATGATAAACTGTTCTGGTGTAAGCCATAGAGGGAATTTTCCTCCAGTGTGCTCAATCAAGACTGCAACAAAACGTTCCATCGATCCAAATGGAGCTCTGTGTATCATGATTGGACGATGCTTTTGATTGTCTGCTCCAGTGTATTCAAGATCAAAACGTTCCGGAAGATTATAGTCAACTTGTATTGTTCCAAGTTGCCACTTTCTACCAAGCGCATCTTTCACCATAAAGTCTAACTTAGGACCATAGAATGCAGCTTCACCGATTTCGCTCACTGTATTCAATCCACGCTCTGCCGATGCTTCGATAATTGCTCTTTCTGCTTTATCCCAAACATCATCACTTCCTATATACTTTTCTGTATTCGAAGGATCTCTCAACGAAATTTGAGCAGTGAAATTATCAAACTTCAATGTCTTGAATATATACAAGACTATGTCAATCACTTTGCAGAATTCATCTTTCAATTGCTCCGGTGTACAGAAAATATGTGCATCATCTTGAGTGAATGATCTAACTCTAGTCAAGCCATGCAATTCTCCAGATTGCTCATATCTGTAAACAGTTCCAAATTCCGCCAATCTGACAGGGAGATCCTTGTATGAATGAGGCTTAGCCTTATATATCTCAACGTGATGAGGGCAGTTCATTGGCTTTAACAAGTATTCCTCACCTTCAAATGGCGTTGTGATAGTACGGAACGAGTCTTGACCATACTTTTGGTAGTGTCCAGATGTCTTATACAAGTTTACATCACCTATATGTGGTGTCATAACTTGTTGATAACCGTATTTCTTTTGAACCTTACGAAGGAATGATTCTAGTCTTAGACGCAATTCAGTACCCTTTGGCAACCACAACGGAAGACCTTGTCCAACGCTTTGAGCGAAAGTAAACAATTCCAATTCTTTTCCAAGTCTTCTGTGGTCTCTTTTCTTAGCTTCTTCCAACATTTCCAAATACTCATCAAGTTCTTTCTTTTTTGGAAATGTTATTGCATACAAACGAGTAAGCTGTTTACGTTTTTCATCTCCTCTCCAATAAGCTCCTGCCAAAGACAACACCTTTATTGCTTTGATAGATGAAAAATCCAACAAGTGTGGTCCACGACACAAATCTACGAAATTACCACTTTCATAGAATGTAATCGTACCATCTTCCAAGTCGTTTATCAATTCAACTTTATAAACTTCACCTTTAGCCTCAAACCATTTCAAAGCCTCAGCCTTAGACACCTCTTTTCTTTCCAACTTCACCGATCTCTTAACGATTTCTGCCATTTTAGCTTCAATCTTTGAGAAATCATCACTTGTAAGTACATCTTCGCCGAAGTCTATATCATAATAGAACCCATTTTCAATTGCAGGTCCTATACCGAATTTTGCATTAGGATACAATTCCAACACGGCTGCAGCAAGCAAATGGGCAGATGAATGCCAGAAAGTTTGCTTTCCTTCTGTATCATTCCAAGTATGAAGTTTTATAGTTGCATCTTCGCTAATAACTCTGTTCAATTCCACTACTTGACCATTAACAGTAGCACAAAGAACGTTCCTCGCAAGACCTTCGCTAATGCTTTTAGCTACGTCTAACGCAGTTACTTCTTGTTCAAATTGCTTTACAGAACCGTCTGGTAATGTTATGTTTATCATAAATTTATTTTTATTTTTCGTTTTACGCCACACATATCACACAACACAAAAATCCGTGCAAAGATACAACAATTTCTCATTTCCGTAATCAAAAATTAAAAAATTATTACGCAACAAAAAGAATTTCTTTATTCAAAAAGCCACATTGTTAAAGAAAGTATAAAGTTTGCTTCCAACAACTTCCTAGAACCAAAGCAAGATACTAATTCGTATAATATCATTTAGTCTATATCAGACACATATATACAATTTTGGACAAGGTTTGTTATCCTAGCTATACTTTTTAAGGTAGTATCTTTTCTTGCTTTGGAGTTTTCTTTTTCTTCGTTCCAGAATTTTCTTTCTTCGTTTTGGATTTCTCTTTCTTTGTTTCGGCAAGAGCGTTTCCTTATTGCAGATTTTTTATATTGTTATATATGTTTGATATTTTTTAGAAATTAGAAAGTACAACTAACACCTAAAGAAGGCATGATAGGTAATTGGTCCACTCGTTCAGATGTTATACGATTGACGTAAAACAAATTATTACGATTATACACATTTGTAACGCTTAAATTTATCTCTAAGATAGAACGCTTTCCTATATCAAAACGTTTCTTTGCGGAAATATCAAAACGATGATAATCTGGTAATCTTTTTGAATTCAAGCCTCCATACAGTGTTGTCAAACTTCCATTTTGATTTATGTAGTCTGTATTTAATCCATTTGACCAATCAAGAGATTCCATCATAGAAGCTGTTGGAGTATATGGGAATCCGCTACCATAATTCCATCTTACGCTTAATTCAAAACTTCTATCCATTCCGAATTGGTAGTTACACATCAAATTAACATTATGTCTCCTATCGTAATGTGGAGCATATGTTTGCACCTCATTTACTTTTGTAACTTTACCCAAAGAGTATATAGCCCAAATATAAAGTCTACCATGATCATATTTTAAGGATACGTCTCCTCCATAAGCCTCTCCATTTTCTACAACATACTCCTTACACAACTACTCTGGCTTATCAGCATGCTCCCTATCATCAATATACATTCTATCTTTATTTGCCGAAGCCATATTTTCCATAGTTTTGTAATACACTTCGAAGTTGAAAGATAGGTTTTTCAAAATATCATATTCCAATCCAAAGATTAAATGATTTGACTTTTGAACATATGAAGTTATATCTTCACCTTGGAAAGCTGCAACAATATTAAGATCTGGACTTACAGTCAAATAACCAGTAAATAGATTCACAATATCTCTATCGCTCTTTGTATCCATAAACACTTGTGAATAGACACCAGTTGCAGCCTTTAATCTGAAATTATCAGTTACATTAAGTTTCAACGACAAACGAGGTTCCGGTATCAGGCTAGACAAAGAAGCATAATACGAAGCACGAAAACTTGGTTCGTAAATCAACTTTCCTAAAATTCCTTTGAACACTGCATAAGCTGCAAGTTCAGTTGAATAATCTATAATAGTATCATATGCTGAGAAAACGGATTTTGTGGTATTTCCAAGCATATTTAACCCATATTTAAGTTTATTTCGTCCAAAGAAATTAGTAACAGACATTCCTACATTAAAGCCTCCGATATTGCTCATTTGAGATAAATTCGTCGAACTCTCACTCATATTCATTGTATAGTCAGAATACGCCAATACTCCTTCGATTAGCGATGAGTTTGCCCCCGGAATAATCAAGAAATTGGCACCAAAGGCTCTATTTTCCCAGCCAAAATCTGCTATAGCTTCGTATTGATTCACCTTATCTGTGAAATTCAAAGCAAAAAGATTAAGTTTACTTCCATTATCCGTAGCAAGAGTCAATTTACCATAAAGATCCATAAAATCATAAGGAAGTTCCTTGTTCATATATGAGTAAAGCGATGTAGACGTTTTAGAGAGATAGGAGTTTTTTGCAGAAAGAACATAAGACATTGAGTAACCTCTATTATCATTATTTTTGATTATAGGTCCTTCCAACAACAAATTAGCCCCAAAAGTCGAAGCAGCAACCTTACCACTTGTGTGTTTTTTATTACCATCTTTAGTAGAAATATCCATAACAGAAGACAACACACCTCCATATTGAGCATTGAAACCTCCTGTATATACATCTGCATTTTTTATTATTTCTGTTTCAAAAACCGAAAACAAACCTATGGAGTGAAAAGGATTATAAACCACCATACCATCTAAAAGAACACGATTCTGAATAGCCGAACCACCACGAATATAAAGCTGTCCGCCTTGGTCACCAGAAAAAACTACACCCGGCAAGACTTGAATATACTGAGCCAAATCGGCTTGTCCACCAATAGAAGGCATCTGTTGAATATCTTTTGAGGTTATTTTCTCAACCGAAACTTGGCTTTCTAATCTCGCACTTTCTTTTCTACCATTTATTTCGACAATTGAAAGTTGAGTAACCGAAGGTTGCAAATCTATTTTCACCGAACTAACCTTACCTTTTTCCAACTTGATTGGGTAGGTTGCAGTTTCATATCCAATGGTTCCTATTTTCAAATTATAACTACCTTCTTTCAATTTTGAAATAACAAAATAACCATTCACATCTGTTGCAGCACCTACAGTTGTATTTTCGATTACCACATTTGCAAATATGACTGGCTCACCTGTTGTCTTATCATAAACAAACCCTCTTACCGAAGCATTTTGAGCATACAAAGAAACGCTCATAAGCAAAAATAAAACTCATACAAAATATTTTTTCATCAATAAACCGATTTATTATTTTTTTAGTGAATTAACTTATATATAAACTCCTTAAGCAAATCTCCCTCTTTGTCAAACGGAGATATATCAACACCTTTGCTTTTCATCTCATACTCTCTTATGATTCCAATATTAGCAATCAACTTACTCATTGGCATCCTTTGAGCAAGTATAGCGTAATCATTTGAATAGTAAGCCGGGATTTTAAGAACCGCAGCAATGTTTGAAGCAGATTTATCCTCAAGTTGAGCAACAATCAATACCTTAGTAAAGTATGAAAAAATATTTGCAAAAATCACCTGCAATGGATTCTCCTTTGGATTTGCCACCATATAGTTTACGCATTTGTTTACCTTATCATAGTCCAATCTTCCTATGGCTTTTTGTAATTCAAACACGTTATAATCCTTGCTTATCCCTATATGAGCAGACACATCTTCAACTGTGATGTTGTTTCTTTGGCGAAGGTTCAACACAAGTTTGGAAATCTCATTGGAAATCTTCATAAGATTATTACCAAGATAGTCAAGTATCATAGCCGATGCTTGATGCTCTATGGTAAAACCAAGACTCTTTACATGAGAATCAATCCAACTGACAACCTTTTCTTCTTTTAATTTTTGGCTATCAAAAACCACACCCACTTTTCCAATTTTAGTTGCGAGAGCTTGTGGAAAGTCCTTTGCATTATTAACTATCACCAAAACAGTAGATGCAGTTGGAGCAAGCAAATACTTTTCCAATTTTGCAAGTTCTCGTTTATCCATCGTTTGACTTTCTTTCAAGATAACCAAACGATGAGACGCCATCATAGGATATTGTTTTGCAGAAGATATTATAGAGTCTATCGAAGCGTCTTTACCATAAAAGACACTCATATTAAAGTCTTTTTCAAATTCTTCTAAAACTCCATCTTCAAACTCATTGGATAAAACTTCCAAATAATAAGACTCCTCACGCTTTAACAAATAAATGGGTTTTAGACTTTTTGAAACAATATCTTTTTTTACACTTTCAAATGTTGCTGCCATAAATTAAGGTGCGAAATTACAAAAAAATGCGTTTTCCAATGCAAATAACGCAAAAAAACCTTGGCAATTCATTTTACCAAGGTTTTAGATATACATCGCTTTATCTTTCCAACATTTTGAGCAATTCGTCTGTCCTCGGAGTAAGTATTATTTCGCTTCTTCTGTTCTTTGCTCTCGACTCTGCACTATCATCTTTCAGCAACGGACAATACTCTCCTCGTCCAGATGGAATCACTCGTTCCGGAGCTATTTCTTTGTTATTCAAAAGAATCTTAGTGATTGAGCTTGCTCTCATCACGCTTAAATCCCAATTATCCTTCACTTGATTCTTACCTTTCATAGGAACATTATCAGTATGTCCTTCAACCATTATGTTTATATCAGGATTCACTGCTAAAACTGCAGCAATTTCAGCAAGTGCTTTCTCCCCTTCGCTGCTTACAGTCCAACTTCCTGAGGCAAACAACAACTTTTCTTCCATTGAAACATAGACTTTACCATCTTTTGTCTCAACATTTAATCCCTTATCGGAGAATCCTAACAATGCTTCGCTGATTTTATCATGCAAACGCTGCATTTCATCTTGTTTTTCTTTGAGTTTGGTTTGCAATTCGCCCAAAGTCTTTTCATTTTTCGCAAACTCATCCCTCAAACTTTGCAACTCACTATCTTTATTTGCCAATTCCTCTCGGCTATTTACGAGTTCATTTTTAGTTTTTAGCAATTCCTCATTTAGCGTTTGAAGATTATTGCTCTTTGTTTTCAAAGTTTGTTGCAAATGTTCATTAAGTGTGTTTATTCTGTCATTCAATTCTTGATTGCTTTCTTTCAAACGACTTATCTCTTTGTTCGCTTTATCGTTCTCTGTTTGCAGATTATTAAACTCAGTTGTCTTTTGCTCCAACTGTTTTCACAATTG
>JAGBSA010000035.1 GCA_017632095.1 Bacteroidales bacterium
ATGTCTTAGCATCTTCTTTTGTTTTGTCATTCACGCAAGCCTCTTCAATGTTTGCCAAAGCGTTTTTCCATCTGTCGTTTTTCATATCAGAGTATGCACTTTGTACCTTCATGGTTTGGGCAGAAACTCCGATAGTTGCTGCGAACAATGCCGCAAATATTAAGCATTTTTTCATATTATAAAAATTTATTCGTTTATTTCTTCTAACGTTGTGTTTTCTGTATTTATTGCATCTTCCTCTTCTTCATCTTTTGTGATTTCGGTAACGGATGCGATTGCGTCTCCTTCTTTTATGTTTACCAATCTCACACCTTGTGTTGCTCTTCCTAAGACTCTTAAATCTGAAACATGCATTCTTATTGTCAAACCTGAACGATTCATTATCATTAGGTCATCTTCGTCGCTCACTTCCTTGATTGCTACCAAATCACCTGTCTTTTCAGTAATGTTAAGTGTCTTCACTCCTTTACCACCTCTGTTTGTGATTCTGTATTCCTCAAGTTTAGAACGTTTGCCATAACCTTTTTCCGATACAACAAGGATATCGCTTTCATTATTAGCAACAACCATACCGATTACCTCGTCGTTCTCATCTGCCAAAGTCATAGCCTTCACTCCTGCTGCACCTCTTCCCATTGGTCTTACGGTGCTTTCGTTGAATCTTATACACTTTCCGTTCTTTGCTGCTATAAGAATCTCATCTGTTCCGCTTGTTAGACGAGCCTCAATCAACTCATCTCCTTCTTTAATTCCAAATGCTATGATTCCGTTTGTGCGTGGACGAGAGTATGCTTCCAAAGATGTCTTCTTTATGTGCCCTTTCTTTGTACACATAACTATGTAATTGTTGTTTACATATTCTTTATCACGCAAATCCTTTGTTGTTACATAGGCTTTAATTACGTCACCATCCTCTATATTAAGCAGGTTCTTTACCATACGACCTTTCGTTGTTTTTGAACCCTCCGGCAATTCGAATGCTCTAAGCCAATAACATTTACCTTTTTCTGTGAAGAATAGAATATAGTCGTGCATTGATGCGGTATATACATGTTCGATAAAGTCCTCATCTCTCAAAGCTCCACCTCTACTACCCTTTCCTCCTCTGTTTTGCACTTTGTATTCTGACAAAGGCGTACGTTTGATATAACCCAAGTGAGAAACCGAAACCACTACTTCTTCGTTGGCAATCATATCCTCGATACGGAAATCAGAAGATGAATATTCGATTTGTGATTTTCTTTCATCTCCATATTTCTCCTTGATTTCTAACAATTCGTCTTTAACAACCTGCATCAAAACATCGTGGTTTTCCAATATTTCTTTGCATCTTGCGATAAAGGCAGACAATTCATTGAACTCGTCTTGTAGTTTCTGGCGTTCCAATCCTGCTAATTGACCTAAACGCATTGCAACAATGGCTGCAGATTGTATTTCGGAGAAACCAAATTGTTCTTGTAGTCTTTCCTTCGATTCGGCAATTGTAGCGGAGTTTCTAATTAGCGAGATTATCTCATCGATAAAGTCCAAAGCTTTTAGCAAACCTTCAACAATGTGCATACGTTCCTCTGCTTTGTTTAATTCGAAACGAGTTCTTCTCTCAACCACATTTTCTCTGTGTTGCACAAAGCAAAGTATCATATCTTTCAAGTTAAGCAATTTAGGCTTGCCATTAACCAAAGCGATGTTGTTTATAGAGAAAGAGGATTGCAATTCCGAGTATTGATATAGTTTATTCAAAACTACATTACTCATTGCATCTCTTTTCAACTTATATACAATTCTGATACCACTCTTGTTACTTTCATCTTTAATGCGTGAAATGCCCTCTATCTTTTTCTCCTCAACCAAAGAGGCTTGGTGTTTTACCATATCGGATTTCACAACTTGATATGGAAGTGAGGTTACTACGATTTGTTCTGCATCGGAATGCTTATCTTGTTCTATATAAGCATTACCACGCATTATAACTTGTCCTCTACCTGTGTGGAAGGCACTTCTTACGCCCTCATAACCATAGATAATTCCACCGGTTGGGAAATCCGGAGCTTTGATGTATTGCATTAACTCATCTATGCTTATTTCACGATTGTCAATATAAGCAATTATAGCATCAATAGCCTCTCCCAAATTATGTGGAGCCATATTGGTTGCCATTCCGACTGCAATACCGTTTGTTCCATTTACCAACAGGTAAGGAATTCTTGTAGGTAAGACGCTCGGTTCTTGCAAACTATCATCAAAGTTATTTGTAAAATCTACCGTATCTTTGTTTATGTCTGCCAACATTTCAGAGGCAATCTTAGACATTCTTGCCTCGGTGTAACGCATTGCAGCAGGTGGGTCATTATCCACACTTCCAAAGTTACCTTGTCCGTCTATCATGGTATATCTCAAAGACCACCATTGTGCCATTCTTACCATAGCCATATAAACCGAACTATCACCGTGTGGGTGATACTTACCGAGTACCTCTCCCACTATTCTGGCAGATTTCTTATGCTTTGTATTGTAAGTCATGCCCATGTCACCCATTGCATATAAAATTCTGCGGTGAACAGGCTTCATTCCATCTCTTGCATCGGGCAAAGCTCTCGAAACAATGACACTCATAGCATAGTCAATATATGCTTGCTTCATTTGGGTTTCGATGTTTACCCTCTGGATTCTTTCATTCTCTAAGTCCATCTTTGTGTCAGCTATGTAAAATCAATGTACAAAAATACGAAAAAAAAAAACAATAACAATCATCAAAACCCCATGCCAAAGAAAAAAAAATACACATCGATGCAATCAAGTCTTTTGAATGCTATATAATTACTTGTTAATGAATGTTGTATGATGAGTTTTTTGATATGAAATTTCGCTTAAATTAGGTGAAGAAAACTCTATTTTTATTTCAAGTTTTTTCTTTTATAAGTCTTTGTTTTATTTTGAAAAAACTTTGTTTTTCTAAAT
>JAGBSA010000036.1 GCA_017632095.1 Bacteroidales bacterium
ACTATTTGAGAGCTGTTTGTTATGCAAGATTGGATGACGTTCCGGGCTTGGTAAAGAACTTGAAGGAAGCATGCAAACAAGAACCTGCATACAAATACCAAGCAAAGAATGATTTGGAATTCAAGCGTTATCAATCATTGATAGAGTTCCAAGACATCATAAACAACTAAGAGAAGAATCATTCTTAGATAAACAAAAAATAGTGCTTGAATCAAATCAAGCACTATTTTTTTTGTTTATTACAATCTACTATTTTGCCTAAACTCTTTCTTCGTTTCAGAAAATTGGAACGAAGTTTTGTTATGTTCTTATTTGATTGCAGCGAGCCATTGCATCGTATCGACTCCGTCGGCGAAGTCTTTAATCTGAGGATTCTGCCCATCGCCCAAAGCGATTGAACAAAGCGAAGGATTGTCTCCTATTACGATTTGGATGTTTTCACGATTCTTTTCGATGTATTCAGCTACCTCCGACTCGTTTTCATAATAGGTATAATTCACAACGCTTACCCCCGAAGCCAATTCCCCGTTCTCTATCATCAAAAGGTTATCCAAATCGACAAATGCAAGGTTGTTCATTATGAAAATGGCTCTATGATAATCCAAATTGTTTCTGTATTTGTTCAAATCCCTTAGCCACGCATATCGTTCGCAAGCGGATTTTAACAAACTGAAGTCATAGCCTTTGGGAACAAACAAACGGCTTACGCTTCTGCAGCCTAAGCCTGCGTAAAGCAAGATATCATCTGCCAATGCCTGCAGTTGCTCTTCGGATTCTTTACCAGACAGAACCGCTATGGAGTTTCTGCCATGTCTTATGATGTGCGGATATTTTCCAAAGTAGTTCTCGAAATGCAAAGCACTGTTGTTGCTGCCTGTTGCTATGACTGCATCAAAGCCTTTCAGCGTTTCGCTTGTAAAAATCACCTCTTCGGGGAAATATTTCTTGAACAAAAACGGCAAAATTACCTCATCCTTATACGATAATTTGCAAACGGCTGTATTACCACTAAGCAATACGCACATTATGTCGTGAAAACCGACAGCAGGTATGTTGCCTGCTGCAATGATTGCAACCTTTTTCGGTTCTTTTGCAAAACCGTAATCGGCAACAAAAGATTCCAACTCATCTTTTTGCAACCATAATGCAATCCCTTTCAAAGCCTGTTTGACAAATTCTTCACAAAACCAAGTGTTTTTCGCAAATGCAGAACGTATAACCGCATCAAACTCTCCACTTTCCAAACCTTGCTCGATCCAATTGCCCATTTGGCAGAATCTTTCTATGATTTCTTCTCTTGTCATAATGATTTTCGTATGCTTAAGGTTGCAAAGGTACGAATAAAGTCAGAATCCCATTATTTGAAATCAAGTTTGATTGAAACGTAATCAAGGTTTGCTGCAGTATTATTTGATTTCGGCAAACTCAATCTGCAATAGAAAATGTATCTTGCTTTTGTTGTTCGGATTGAATAAAGCTAATATTTCTGCCTGCTTGGTTCAAGGCTTCTCGATTGCAGTTCCGATATCCTATGACGTAGTTTATGTCTTTTGGATTTACGATTATCTTTTTTGTTTCTTTGGGTAGGGAAAACAATCTTTCGTTCCAAATTTTGCTTAACACAAATTCTCTAAACGAGACATGAAATGGCCCTGCTATAAGGTCTTTACCGCTTATCAGACCTTCGC
>JAGBSA010000037.1 GCA_017632095.1 Bacteroidales bacterium
TCGAGCGTCTTCATTCATCATTTTTTCATATGAAGACAACCGCGCCTTTCCTTTGGCTTGTCTTGCCTTAGGTGTCATCTTTACCCACTCCAATTCTCTTTGAAGAGTTTTCTTACGTTTGCTTTCTTGCTTTTCTTCCATAGCAAGACGTTGTGTCTTTTGGTCAAGCCATGAAGAATAATTGCCTTCCCAAGGAATACCTTCTCCTCTATCTAGTTCCAAAATCCAACCTGCAACATGGTCAAGGAAATATCTATCGTGAGTAACAGCTATAACAGTACCTTTATATTGTTGTAGATGCTGCTCTAACCAATCGATACTCTCTGCATCTAAGTGGTTAGTTGGTTCATCTAATAGTAATATATCTGGCTCTTGAAGTAATATTCTACACAAAGCAACACGACGACGCTCACCTCCTGAAAGATTTTTAACCAAAGCGTCATCTGGAGGGCAATTCAAAGCGTCCATTGCTCTTTCTAACTTATTGTCTAAATTCCAAGCATCATGTTGTTCCATTAGTTCAGTCAATTCTCCCTGACGCTCTATTAGTTTGGTCATTTGATCGTCATCCATGGGTTCGCAAAATTGCATATTGACTTTTTCATATTCTGCAATCAAATCTGCAACTTCCTTAACCCCTTCCATGACTACCTCTTTCACTGTCTTTGTTTCATCTAATTGAGGTTCTTGTTCCAGATATCCAACACTATATCCCGGAGAAAAATGTACTTCACCTTGATGTGACTTATCTATACCTGCTATTATTTTAAGCAAAGAGGATTTTCCTGAACCATTCAAACCTATGATTCCAATCTTTGCTCCATAATAGAAAGACAAATAAATATCCTTTAGAATTTGTCTTGATGGTGGAATAAGTTTTCCAACCCCCACCATAGAAAATATAATCTTCTTATCTTCGATTGCCATTGTTAGTTTTAGTTTTTAAGTTTAGAAATGTATATCTTTCAAATTTAATTGTAAATATGATAATCCGTTATATGTATTTTCGTCTATCTGATAGCATATATCAAAGCTTTCACCATGATCTATGCGGTCAAAATACTCTCCCATACCAAAGCCTATACATTTAGAAGGGAAAGATGGCACTTCTCTAGATACTACAGATAGTTTCAAGTGATTAGACCCAACAATTCTTACATCCTCTGTACCTATCATACGCTTAGAACAGAAAACCGGAACATTGTTTTCCGGACCAAAAGGTGCAAATTGTTTCAATATACGGAACAAACGCTGAGTTATTGCCCTAAGATTTATTTCCAAATCTATATCCACTTCTGGTAAAGTTTGCGTAGTTGTTATGCTTGCCTCAACTTTCTTTTCAAATAACTCGGTAAACTCTTGCAAATTTTCAGGTTTCAAACTCAAACCTGCAGCAAACTTATGTCCACCAAAGTGTGTTAGCAAATGAGAGCAACTCTCTATTATGGTATATATGTCAAAATCTTTTACACTTCGAGCAGAGCCTGTTATCAAACCATCATTTTGAGTGAACACAATAGTCGGTTTATAATAACGCTCTACCAACCTTGAAGCAACAATTCCAATAACTCCTTTATGCCAATCGGTATTAAAAACTACTGTTGTCTTTTTGTTTTTCTGGCTTTCGTCATTTTTAAGTAGTTCAAAAGCCTGTTTAGTCATTTCTTTATCCTTTAGCTTTCTAAGTTTATTGTGTTCTTCTATCTTTACAGCCACTTCCACTGCCTCTGACATCTTTTTAGCCTTCAATAAATCAACAGACA
The DNA here is from genome assembly GCA_017632095.1 of Bacteroidales bacterium. Taxonomy (GTDB): domain Bacteria; phylum Bacteroidota; class Bacteroidia; order Bacteroidales; family P3; genus Onthomorpha. The sequence goes on from JAGBSA010000037.1 coordinate 1,764, forward strand.
ATCTTCCACTCTCCATTCTGCCTGCTGCGTTTATTCTTGGACCTATAAGGAATACCAAATCCGAAAGCGTCAATTCTCTATTGAAATAAAGTTTGTCTGAGATTCTTTCTTCATGCTTCACATTTGCGTATGCAAGTATGGCCTCTAAACCTGCTCTCGGTTTACGATTTATTTTCTTCAAACCATAAAATGCAAGCACTCTATTCTCACCTGTCAAAGGCACTACATCAGCCGCAATACTGATAGCAACCAAATCCAAATATTCCAACAAAGATTCAAAAGTAAGATTTCTGTAAATCTGCAATGCGTGTATTAACTTAAATCCAATACCACAACCACTTAGTTCCTTGTATGGATAAGTAGAATCTATACGTTTGGGATCAAGCACAGCACAAGCTGAAGGAATGTTTTCCGATGGTAAATGGTGGTCACATACAATAAAGTCTATGCCTTTTTGTTTCGCATATTCAATTTCCGCATGTGCTTTAATACCACAGTCAAGACATATTATAAGTTTGAAATCATTATCCTCAGCCCAATCAATTCCTTTGTAAGACACACCATATCCTTCAGAATATCTATCCGGAATATAGTAATCCAACTCCGTATAAAACTTTTCTAAATAGGAATACACCAAAGCAACAGCCGAAGTCCCGTCCACATCATAATCACCATACACCAATATCTTCTCTCCAGCCTTAACTGCAAGCATGATTCTCTCAACAGCCTTATCCATATCGTTCATAAGGAACGGATCATGCAAGTGATCATACTTAGGACGAAAGAATTTTTCGGCGTCTTCATAAGTTTTAATACCCCTTTGCACCAACAAAGAGGCGACAATTTCATATGTACGCAAATCGTCCTCTGTATAGTTTTCCACCATACAAAGTTTCCTCGCAAGAGAGTCAACCAACTCTTTATCACCGCTTTGTTTTAGTGCCCAACGTCTTTCCATAACTTTCATTCAATCGGTAAAATTACAACTTTTTTTCAAAACCACAAAACATAGTACAAGAAATTACACGGAGCAAAGAAAAAAAACAATAATTTATTTACCCTTTTTTCTTCCATATTTTCTAATTTCAGCACAAGCAAATCAACAAATTTCATCTTCAATTTTCAATAAAAAGAAAGACATCTTCAAACTCAAAAACAAGAATCCTTAAAAACACAAACACAACACACAGATACAATCAAACAGATTTTCAACCAATTACAACGAATCAAAAATTCACAAAAACAAAACCAAGTTTCAAATTATTAAAACGAAGTTTCAAGATTTTAATTCTTCGTTTCAGCAAAGCAAAACAAAGTTTCGACAAACGCACTCTTCACATTTCAAAATTAGCTCTGATTTTTGTTTTGCCGTTTCTTTTTTTTTGATTAACTTTGCAAACTTAAAACATCAGTATTCTTAAAAAACAAAAAAACAAATGAAGTTAGTAAAATTTGCATCTATCACAAAGAAGATGACTTTGGCAGCTGTTGGAGCATTCTTGCTTGTATTCCTGCCAATGCACATGGGATTAAACCTCTGCATTATAAGAGATGATGGAGGAGAATGGTACAGAAATGTATGCCATTTTATGGGTACAAACTGGATTGTTAAAATCATGGAAATAGTATTGATGGCTTCTGTGCTATTGCACATAGTTATTGCCTTGATACTTACTTTGGAAAACCGCTCTGCAAGAGGTACTGTACGTTATCAAGTACCTTCTAAAACAAAAACACATTTCGGTTCAAAGTGGATGATATACACAGGAATGATCGTTTTTGTGTTTATGGTGATTCACTTTATCAATTTCTACTTTGTAAAATTCGGCATAGTTGTTGCTGATGACAGCGATACATACACAGTTGAAGTGGAAGCTGTTCAAAAACACTGGGAAGAAAAAGCCATGAAATTGCAAGAAGATATGACAAGTGGCAAAATATCTCAAGAACAAGCACAAGAACAAATGATGAATATGCAAATGGAATTCATGCCTTTTGCACAATTAGTAAACAGCAGACAACCTTCTGATAAGATTTCAAAAGACGGAGAAGAATTAGTAAACCTTACAAAAGAAGAACTAATTGCTTACACCGGAGAAGACTTCACTGAATACGAACCGGACTTCTACACAATGTGTAACAAACTATTCGCAAACAAAACATACTCATTGATATACATGTTAGCATTAGTTGTGTTAGGAATACACCTATTCCATGCCATCAATTCAATATTCCAAACATTCGGATTGAATCATAGAAAATACAACAAGGCAATCGAATACCTTGCAGCGTTCTATGCAATAGTTATCCCTGTTGGATTTGCTATTGTTCCGTTGTTTGTAATGTTTTGTAAGTAATATATTGAAATAACAAAGTGTGTAAATAAAATCTTAATATAAAATGATAACACTTAATTCCAAAATTCCGCAAGGACCACTTAGCGAAAAATGGACAAAATACAAAGCCGACCAAAAACTAGTAAACCCTGCTAACAAAAGGAAACTAGACGTTATTGTGGTTGGTACTGGACTTGCAGGAGCATCTGCAGCCGCTTCTTTGGGAGCATTAGGATTCAATGTAAAGATATTCTGTATCTCAGACTCACCTCGTAGAGCTCACTCAATCGCTGCACAAGGTGGTATCAACGCTGCAAAGAACTATCCAAACGATGGAGATAGCGTTGGTAGATTATTCTATGACACAATCAA
>JAGBSA010000038.1 GCA_017632095.1 Bacteroidales bacterium
AGCAGAAATAATGCTTAAATATAGAGGAAGATATTCATCATATTCGGATATGAATTATATGGAAACGGTTGAATTATTAGGATGTAAGACTTCAAAAGCTTCGGATTATGATAAGATATGTGGATATAACTCTAGTGTTAAGCCATATTTAAGTAATATGTATAAAGATACAAATGTGGAAGTTTATGATGAAAACAAGACATATTTGTTAGTAGGGTTATTAACAGCCGTTAGTCCTCTGTTACTTTTGTTGTTTATGTAATACAGTATGTATTGATTTTTTTAGAATAAAAACAAACGGGCGTGAGTCTTGATTTTAATCAGACAAACGCCCGTTTTATTTTTTCCCTTTCTTCGTTTTAATTTATTAACTCTTGGTTTTGATTTTCTGAATCTTGGTTTTATTTTTACCGATTAAAAATCCTGCTATTGTTTTTCGTATTTTAGGATTTGCTCACTGAAGAATTCGAGTTTTACTCCAGCCATTGCGAACATCTCTTCGCTTTCTGCACCGGCGTGATACTTCATTTGACAAACCACTCTCTTGATTCCGCAGTTTATAATCATCATCGCACAAGTCCTGCACGGTGTCATACGACAATAAAGCGTAGCTCCCTCCAAGGCAATGCCTCTTTTAGCTGCTTGGCATATCGCATTTTGTTCTGCATGCACCGTTCTGACGCAATGAGTGCTTATAGAGCCGTCTTCGTTTATCGTTTGCTTGAACAAATGTCCGACATCGTCGCAATGAGGCAAACCAGTAGGAGAGCCAACATAGCCTGTTACTAAAACTTGTCGGTCTTTCACTATAACACAACCGCTTCTGCCTCTGTCGCAAGTAGCTCTCTTTGAAGCAGCATCAGCTAATTCCATGAAATATTCATCCCATGTCGGACGCACTTTGCGTTCTATTTCATCAATAACCTTATTTACTTCCTTCTTCAAAGATTCCATATCGGCATTATTCAAAAATGAGTAATCTGCCAGCTTAATACACTCGCCTATGTTTTGACTATTGTCGTTCTTTGCGGTCATTTCACGTTCCTCATTGGCAACAAAGGTTTCAAAACTTACATTGTCGGTGCTGCTTTTTCTAAGACGTATTCTCTCATATCTTGTTTTCAAATCAGCATCTACAGAGAACAAATAGAAATTGTTAGCATTTTTCAACAATGCAACTTCGTTTTGATGTCTGATGCTTTCAATTACGCAATTCTTACCTTGTTTTGCAGCCTCTTGAACGATGCAACGTATCAAATAATCAGCTCCATGTTCTTCTCTTATGGAGTTTGCAACCGCTGTCATAGTGTCTCGGTTTACCTCCAAGCCTCTTTGCTCGATTTGTTTAACGAGAAAATCTCTTACAGAAAAGTGTGAAAATCCTCTTTCTTTGAGCGTCTCGACTATTGTGCCTTTCCCGGCTCCCAAAGTGCCGGTTATTCCGATTATTATCATACTTTGAATTTGTATTTTACCTCTGCAAGCTCTTGATTCGCCTTCACGATTTTTTGTTTCAATGATTCCTTGTAGTCAATCATCTTTTGCTTCAAACCATCGTCAGCAGTAGCCATTATTTGTAAAGCTAAAATTGCTGCATTCAAAGCTCCGTTGATTGCAACTGTTGCAACAGGTATCCCCGGAGGCATTTGCATCATTGCCAAAGCAGCATCCATACCATCTAATGAGGCTTTGATTGGAACGCCTATTACAGGTAGCGGAGTCATTGCCGCAATTACGCCCGGCAAATGAGCTGCCATTCCCGCCGCTGCAATGATTACCTCTATGCCTCTTTGAGCTGCATTTGTGGCAAACTCTTCCACTTCTTTAGGTGTACGATGTGCCGAAAGGGCATTTATTTCGAATGGAATTTCCATTTGATCCAAAAACTTAGCAGCAGCTTCCATTACTGGTAAATCCGAAGTGCTACCCATGATTATGCTTACTCTTGCTTTCATATAAAAATCCTAATAAATACTATTTGACTTTGCAAAAATAGTATTTTGAAACAATCTTTACAATATTTTTACAGAAATATTTGTTTTACTTGTTGTCAGCCCTCAAAATTGATGTATCTTTGCAAGAATTTTCGAGAGGAAAAATCAGATTGTGAAACCCGATGTGCAAATCGGCAAAAATAAACCCAAACACATTAAATTGAATGGAAGAAAGAAGAGAAAACCGTTCTTGGAAAAGACCGGAAAAAACTAACAACAGAGAATTTAGAATAGACGAAGGCTTTCGCATGGAATCGAATGAAAGAAAGAGAAGCTTCAGAAGAGATGAGGAGCGTTCAGAAAGAAGAAACGATTTCGGTTCACCAAGAGGCGAAAGAAGAGAAAGAAAATCGGGAGGATTTTCAAGAGAAAGAAATAACGATAAACCGTCATTCAGATCATCTTACTCGAATAGAGAGCGTGGAGGATTTGGAGAAGGACGTGAAGAAAGACCAAGAAGACAATCTCGTTCTTTTGGTGAAAGAGAATCAAATGAGTTTTCAAGACGTTCAGAATTCGGAAGAGATTCACGAAGAGGAAGTAGAGAGCGTTCAGGCTTTGGTCGCAGAGATAGAAAAGAAGACTACTCATCACCAAAGAATAATTACTTCTCAGCAAAGCCTAATATATCAAGCAAAAGCGACGGTTTGATAAGATTAAATAAGTATATATCAAACTCAGGGGTGTGTTCAAGACGTGAAGCCGATGTTTTGATAGCTACAGGGGCTGTTACAGTGAATGGAGAAGTGATTACACAAATGGGTTACAAAGTAAAAGATACCGACGTTGTTTGTTATGATGGAGAAAAACTTTCAAACGAAAGAAAGGTTTACCTTTTGCTTAACAATCCTAAAGGATTCATCACAACACTTGACGACCCTCAAGAACGCAAAACAGTAATGAATTTAGTAGGAAACGCTTGTGAAGAACGCATCTACCCTGTTGGTCGTTTGGATAGAAACACCTGCGGATTGTTACTTTTTACCAATGATGGAGAACTTACAAAGAAATTGACGCATCCTTCATTTGGAGCAAGAAAGATTTATCACGTTGAATTGGATAAGCCTTTGACTAAAGCAGATATGCAAACTCTATTGGACGGAGTTGAATTGGAAGATGGTCTTGCTTGCTTTGACGATATTCAATACGTAGAAAATGCTAACAGCAAGAAGATTGTAGGTGTTGAATTGCACTCTGGAAAAAACAGAATAGTGCGTAGAATGTTCAATCATTTGGATTACAGAGTTGAAAAGCTGGATAGAGTTTGCTTTGCGGGACTTACCAAAAAGAATCTTTCGAGAGGTCACTACAGATTTTTAACTGAAAAAGAGGTTGCTTTCTTAAAAATGTAGCAAATGAAGTTCGATTCCTTTGTAAACAAAAAGAAATTTACTAAAATCCTATTTTGGTTAGGTATTTCTTTGTTTGCAGTTATTGGACTTTGTTCGGCGATTGTTTATTTCAATTCCGACAAAATCAAGCAGACGTTTATAAAGGAATTAAACAAACACTTATTGACGGAAGTCAAAGTAAAAGATATAGATATCGGTTGGATGTCATCTTTTCCTTTGGTTTCCGTTTCTTTTTCTCAGATTTCGATAGTAGATGCCTATAAGGATACAACCTTAAATCAAGGCACAATGGCATCGCTTTCAAATTTGAGTTTGAAATTTAACCTGATTGATGTCTTATCCGGAAGTTACAACATTCGCAAAATAGAGGCTGAAAAGGGGCAAATCAAGTTGAGAATCCTTAATACAGGAGATTGTAACTATGAATTTTGGAAATCGGATACATCAAGCAGCGATTCGGAATTCTCGTTCTCGATAAAGAAAATACAAATCAAAGATATAGCTTTGGAATATCATAACGACATATCCAAAATGTTCGTTAGCACAGAAGTATTCAAGGCAACAGCAAGCGGAGAGTTTTCATCGCAATACCAAAGCATAGATATAGTATCTGATTTGAATGTTAAAAGTTTCGCATACGACAATCTGCAAATGCAAAGCAATATACCAATACACATAGACATTGAAGCAGAGAATAATACCTTGCAAGGGCTACTTTCAACGACCGAAAGCATAATCCAAGTTGGAGATATGAAATTTGCAATGGCTGGGAAAATGAATTATAAAGAGGCTTTGAATATAGATTGTAGCGTTATAGCAAAGCAAATTCAACTTTCAGAGGCATTGTCTTTGTTGAAACTTGATGGAAAAGAGATTTTTGAGCAATACAAGGCTGATGGAATGTTGCAGTTTGCAATGAATATAAATGGAGAACTTGCAAAGGATAAAATGCCGCAAATAAAGGCGGAATATAATCTTGACAATGCTTCTGTTTATCATAAAAAGAACAATATTAGAATCAAAAATGTAAATCTAAAAGGTAATTATACAAATGGCGAAAATAAGAATTCAACAACTTCAGAGTTGAATGTGGATTCTTTTTCTGCCGATTTCAATAACAATTTCCTTAAAGGACATTTCCAATTAAAAGATTTCCACAAACTATACATAGATGCATCGATAGGAGCTAAGGCAAACCTGAGTGAAGTCAAGGATTTGATAAAACAAGACAGCCTTGAAGTATTAAGCGGTAAGATCTCTGTGGATTTGAAAGCAAAAGGAGAATTGAAAAAACTAAGAATGAAAGGCTCAGCTTCTCTTGAAAATTTTGCATTCAAAGACAAGAGATTGCCAAGTGTTGCTTTGGATAAAACGAATTGTGAATTGACATTTGATAATGACAAGATTCACGTTTTTGGAGCGAAAGGTCGTTATTTTGCACAACCATTTGAAGTTACTGCAAATTACATTCTGAATGGTAAACTTTCAGCAGAGGCAAAGCTAAAGAGATATGAGTTGTCGAAAATTACCTTAAACGATATTGAAGCGAAATTAACATACGACAAAAATGTAATTGATTTTTCTTATCTCAAATTTTCCGTTTTCGATGGTTGGGTTTTATCAAAATCATGTAAGGTGTTATTCGATCAAAACACTACAACGGCTAATGGAGTTGCAGATTTGACAAATATCAATCTACAAAAGGCATTTGCTCAAACCAAAAATTTCAATCAGCAAGTTTTGACAGACAAAAATGTAAATGGCACTTTGTCTGCCAAAGCGAAGTTTAATCTATACTTTGATAAGGATTTTAATCTTCAACTCGACAAATCAACAATTACAACCGACTACACACTAAATCAAGGTCGCTTGAAAAATGTGCAAATCTTAGAAAAGCTATCTTTATTCGTAGATGAAGCGGCTTTGAAAGACGTTAAATTTGAAACGATTTCTTCTTCTATTCAAATAAAGAACGGCTCTATTTTGCTGAATCCTATAAGTGTGCAATCGAATATTTTGAATTTCAATTTTGCAGGAACACATGGATTTAATGGAGCGATAGATTACAATATCTCAGTCAAACTTTCAGAACTTGCAAGCAAGAGAAAGAAGGCTGCAATGCAAAAACAACAGCAGCAATTTGGCAGTTTTGAAAATTCTTCAGACAATCGTATAACCCTTTTCGTTAAAGTAAAAGGTACAACCGACAATCCGATATTCTCTTACGACATAAAAGGAAACATATTGAAGGCTTCAGAAAAATTGAACAAGGATAGGCAAGAGGTGTTGATGGCTTTGGATAAGGATTTCAATCTAAGAATAGAAGAAAGCAAAAAGCAGAGAGAACAATGGGAGCGTCAGCAAGCCGGAGAGTTTATTATAGAGTGGGAAGAGCCTGAAACAAAACAGGAAAACAAAGATAAGAAACAGTTCGAAGAGGCAGATTTTTCTGTTGAGTGGGAATAGGTAATCCGGTTTTCTGAATAGAAAAAAATAAAACGAAAGTTTAGAAAATTAAAACGAAGAAATAATTTTCTAAAATCAAGATTTAATTTCCTGAAACAAAGATTTAATTATTTAGAACGAAGATTGAGAAAACTCTCTTCAAGAATCTCATTACATTTTTCCCAACGGAAGTTATTTAATATGTACTCTCGTCCATTCTTAGCAAGCTTTTTGCTCATTTCTTTATTGTTTAATAACTCCAAAATGCAGTTTGCGTAATCTTGAGCTTTGTCTGCAATCAATATTTCTTCTTTATCGCTTGCCTTTAGAGCCTTATTGGCAAGTGAAGAACTGATTGAAGGAATTGAACAAGCCATTGCTTCGAGTAATTTGTTCTGTAAACCTGTTCCTATTTGCATTGGAGCAATGAACACTTTGCTTTGTAGATACATATCCCTCATATCATCTACTTTTTCAATGATTAGGTTTGTTGTAGTGGCTTTTGCTTTTATGTGTTTCGGAGGATTGACTCCCGCAATGCAAATTGTGGTTTCTGGACGTTGCTTTCTAACCAACGGCATTATAGTTTGGAGCAAGTATTCTGCGGCAGTGATATTTGGTTTGTAGCCCATATTTCCACAGAACAAAACATCGTATAATTTCTCTTTTTCTTTTGGTTGCTCAATGTATCTTTGTGAAACTCCGTTTGAAACAATGGCAACCTTATCTCTTAGAGGAGAGTTTAGTAATTCTCGATCTGATTCTGTGATTATTGTTTGTGCATCGAATGTTTCCATTGCTCTATCCTCATATCTTCGTAAGCGTTTAGCTTCCATAAGAAATATCGGTCTCAAAAGAAAATTACTCTTGCCGGCTCTTCGTTCCATGTTTGCAGAAAGTGTGTCTTGAAAGTCTATAACTTGTGGTAGAGATATGTTTTCTGCATAAGGAGCTGTTCGAACAAATTGATAGTAACACAAGTCGGGCTTATGTCTTAGCAAAAAAGCATCATAGAGTTTTTTAATTTTGCTTGATTTGTAGAAAGCTACTTGTAAGGGTAATGAATTGAAGATAGCAAGCAATACTTTTGGCATTGCTTTCCATTTGTTAAGGTAAGCGACTTCGATTTGTTTGCAAAATGGTTGCAGCTCTTGAATATGCTCCTCGGAAACCTTTTCATCACTTATGCAAAACAAGAAAATCTCGTGCTTTTTTGCCAATTGAACAATTTGGTTGTAAGCTCGAAGTTTGTCGCCCTTTATTAAAGGGAATGGAAACCGTGAAAGAAAAATTGCAATCTTCATTCTACTGAAATGATGCTTTAATTTGATTTATTTTTCCAACAACTCTTTATAATAAGACGTGATTTCGCCTGCAATATTGTTTACATTGTATTTTGAAGCTATCAATTCAGCGGCTTGATTGCCGATTTGCTTGGCGTAATATGGCTCATCAAGACAACGTTTCACAGCAATGGCAAATTCTTCAGGAGTGTCAGCAATTATAATATTCTTTCCATTTTCATACATCAAGCCTTCGGCTGCAATGGTTGTTGCAATTACTGTTTTACCAATGCTCATTGCTTCGATTATTTTAATTCTTATACCACTACCGGAAAGTAATGGCACAACCATTATTTGTTTGCTAGTCATAAAACGCACACTATCATCAACCTCTCCAACAATGAACACATCTTTTCTGTCGTTTGCCAATAACCAATCGGGCATATTACGACCTGCAAAATAGGCTTTGACTTGTGGACTTGCTGCTTTGACAGCGTCCCAGCAAGAATTGAGGAACCAACGTATGCCTTGCTCGTTTGGAAACCAATTCATGCTTCCGATATGAAAGATTGTATTTTCCTCTTCCAAAACATCATGTACAGTTTCTGTTGAACTCATTCCAACGGCTACGGCTTTGCATAATTTACGATAGCCATTTGCAACAAAGTATTCTGCATCTACCTCTGTAACAGGAAATATTGCATCATATAAATTGATGTTTTCTCGTTCGTAATATTCCAATGTTAGAGCTAAGTGTTTGAGATAATAGCGTTTTAAGGGGTTTTTAGTTGCTTTATATGTGCGTTTCCAAATCTTGTTTTCTACATTTGGAGAACGTAAAACAATTTTTGCTTTGCTAAGCTTGCGACACAATGGAACATAAGGCGTAAGGAATATGCTCTCCATTTGTATCACGTCAAATTCTTCTTTTTTCAGAATTTCCGCAAGCTTGATTTTCATATCTTGAGAGATGAAACGTTTTACATGATAGCTTTCTCCGGTTAGCCAAGCAACGAGTGCAGGTAGCGGTTTGATGTCTAAATCTACGAAAACGGTTTCAAAATCTGTTTTGTCTTTATATTCTTGTGGTAATGCCTCAACTTTGCATGGGTGTTTCTTTGAATGGAAAGACAGAACCTTTACTTTATGGCCCATATTTATCAATCCATCTGTAAGGGAGTTCATTCCCATTGCACCACCGTCAGTTGCAGGAAAGGGAGGTTTATAACAAATTTGCAGTATTCTCATTATCTTGTTTTGATTTCTTCGTTTTGAAAATATGGAACAGTTTTTCAATTGCTCGCATCCAACTTTCAGAATTAAATAATGAAGAGTCGGAAGTCGCTTTCATCGTTAGAACGATTCCTAATGGAAGAAAGACTATAGAAGACAGCCACATGCCAACCCAAACCGGTATTGAGCCTTCCACAGCCGCATTTTCACCAATCTGTCCCACTATATGGTAAATTATGAATGCAAGTGTTGAAATAACAACAGGCATACCCAAGCCGCCTTTTCTTATGATTGCTCCAAGGGGAGCTCCAATGAAGAACAATATAAGGCAAGCTGCAGAAAGCGTAAACTTGCGATGGAACTCTATCTCGTGTCTTCGAATCATTTCTTCGTCGGCATTGAGTTTTGATTCGTACAAAGACAACTCTTGAGAGTAGTATTGCTTTTTTGCTTCACCGAATACGCTTAGTTGTTTTGCAACTTGAGGATTTAGTTTGCCGGATTTGTCGCATTCAATTTTTATGTTATGATTTCTAAGTTCGGGTTCATCATTTATTCTAGCGAAAAGACTATTTTGCATAGCTGTTACATATAGCTCATTAGAGGCTTTCAGTGTGTCCAATGCTGCTTTTAATTCTACAACATCAAGGGTCTTGTAATGCCCCTCGTATCTATCTAC
>JAGBSA010000039.1 GCA_017632095.1 Bacteroidales bacterium
CAAGAAAATGGTTTGTTGTAACCCCAATCGAACGAACGATATATCTTCCATCCATCAGGGATGTCAAAGGGAGCGATAACGTGTGTCCATTGCCTGTCTTCGTAATGGTCAGGTCTATCGGCAAATTCTTCAAAGAACTGTCCTTCGAATATGTCCCAATCACCCTCAAGCCAAGCCTTTCTCAATTTAGGTGGCAATGCCTCAAGTTCTGCCTTATACTCAGGGGACATCTCCATAAGCACCGTATTATCGGTAACAAGAGCTTGTGTGAAGGAATAATTCTCAGGTATTTCAGCCTTTTCGTAGTTTCTGTCAATAAAAAGCCTTTTGATGTAGTTATGTGAAACTCCACCGGGATTGCAGGTGTAATATGTACGCTTCGGCAATCCGTTTGGCTGTCTTACTGCAAGGTTTATCTTCTTAATCCATGCTTCCTGTAACTGTGTAGCCTCATCAAAGAAAATGACATCATACTCTGCACCTTGGTATTGGTCTAAGTCAGAGTCATTTGCACAATAACCAAACCATATAGTAGAGCCATTGCAGAAGGTGAAAACCTTCTCTGTCTTGTTGTACCTTGCAACCTCAGGTGGAATCATATTCTGTAACGGAACGATGTGGTTGTTGGTAAGTTCTTTGTATGTCTTACGGATTATAAGTATCTTGATACCTGCCCAAGCCATACATAACAAAAGAGCCTTAACCCTTACTGCCCACGATTTGCCACCACCCCTTGCACCACCATATGCAACGTGCCTATGTGTATCTGCGAGGAAAAGCTTCTGCTTTTCGTTAGGCTCAGGAATAGTAATCTTTATTTCTGCCATTGCTCTGCACCTTCAATAGTGATGGTTACACTTGTTGGAGTCTTGCCATCCTCTTCAGCCTGTCTCTCAAGGTTACGAATACGAGCTTCCTGTTCTCTGATGTCAAGGTCTGTCTTAAATCCTTGTATATCCTTAATATCCTTTAAAGCACCACTAATTTGCTTGAGGATAGCCTTATCAGCAACAACTGTCCCTGCGGATAACCCTTTAACAGTGTTTTCTATCAATCCAAGAAGTTCATCTGTGGCATCCATAAGACGTGTGGCTCTATCAACTTTCTTGTCAATATCCTTATCAATGGTTTTAGTGACGATATCGTGTTGAGTCTGTGTCTTGAGTTTTGCCCAACCTTCTTTCCTTGCTCTGTCTTTAAGAGTGGTAAAAGGAACACCATATTTCTCTGCCAATTTACGATAAGAGGAATTGGAGTCAGTTATGTATTCGGTCTTGATTTGTGTCCAATCACAACTCATATTTCTCCTCTCCTTTAGGTATGGTTGAATGATAGCAAATACAAAAAAATAAAGGGAACCCCCCCTACAAGCAAAAAGAAACCCCGGCAAATCAAATGACTGCCGAGGCTTTATCCATCCTTATAGTGTTTTAAATCCAACATATCGCAGAGCCTACAATTCTTATAATCATCTAAGCTGCAACAATATTTATTGGCATACATTTTCAGGTTTTTGCGAGAGTCGAAGTTCAAGTGAACTGTGGTATTGTCTGCTACACCCTCACAGAAAATTTTGCACTTCTCATCACCGAGGTAATAAGGACAGACAGCTCTCCGAGAGATTATAGTGTTATTATGCCCCATCTCGCACCTACCTTTATCACCTGCGATTTCTTCTTTTTTGTTGGTCGTAAGCTATAGCTTCGTGGTATTTCTTCATTGCTTTAGCTTTGATTTCTAAGTATATTTCCCTATCTTTCTTGTACTGTATGTATTCATGGCACTCTGAATGGCACTTAAAATGTCTTTTGTCGCAATCCTTACAGGGAGAAAGAGGCTCTTTGATTATCTCACTCATTTAAGCACCCCCGACTCATAAAGATAACTCATAATTTGATAATGTCTACAGCTTTTACCACCGTTGCAACAACAAACCTCGTCAAAGTGTTTCTGCTTGTCGCCTGTTCTTCTAAATGCAACCTTGTTCTTGACATTGTTTCCCTCAATATAACTCTCACAGGTTATGTTTCTATCATCCTGTGACAGAAAGAACGGACACTCTGCATTGGCATCCAAAGATATACTCACTCACTCGCCCCCTCTATCATTAACATTTTGCCGTCACCGATTATTTGAGAAATGGAAGGCTCGTTAGCGCACCTGTAATCTTTTGTGGCATTTTTTATAGCCTCATAGAAAGCTCTTTTCTGCTCACTCAAACCCTGTGAACAGACCTTCTTTGCTCTCATATCCGAATCTAACATTTCTTTTGCTTCCCAATACAAAGCACCGAGCTTGTTCTTTACCTCGCATATAGCAGGTGGAAAAGGACTTGACGATATGAGCTTATTAACTGCAATAGAAACCACTTGCACCGGGATATCTGCGAATTGTACTGCCCATACTGTAGCCGTTGCCTTTGCTTCTTCCTTGCTCATTCCTTTGTAACTGTTCGGATATGCAGCTTTAAGTATTGCAAGTGTCTGTACTGCTTCTTTATCTGTCATTTTTAATGCTCCTTTCCCATTGCTTACGTACTGTACGAAGTAGTTGCCTTTCTGTTTTCCAAATATCTTCAATATACTCTGCAATACCCTCAATTTCTTTCGGAAGATATTCATTGTTCAAGTGGATAGTGTAAACAAGCATATTGATTGATTTTTCTATATTCCCGACCTGCCTTGTGTGTCTTTCAATTGCAGAGTAGTCAAAGTGGATTATGTTTGGATTTTGAGCAACCTGCCGTATGTATGGACTGATTTTCATACCAAGCGTATCTGCATTTTGTTTGATGATGTCGTGTTCTTCATCAGAAACTTTAACCCTTATTTCAGCCATCAGAACACACACCGCCTTTCACCATACATTTTTGCACCACATTGAGGGCAGTAAGGTGTAGGTGTGTCCCAAGTGGTGTTACATTCCGAACAGTTATAACCGATTTTAATTTCGCTATCACGTTCTATGTATTCAGCCATTGTCTGCACCTTCTTTCTGTGGTTTATCGCCATTGAACCAATTGTGGAAAGACTTTACACAAGCAGAGCATAATTCGGGTTCGAATTCAGAATAAGAATACCCATCAGGATTTCCATTGAAAAGCTCAAGCAAATACAATCTTTTAGGAATTTTTTTAAGTATTCCCGTCCAACCGACATACTTTATCTCTTCTCCACATCTGTCACATACTTTTTTATTTATGGTTGCCATTTCCACCCCTCATTTCCTTTAACTTCTGCTCGGCTTGGTCTTTGGTGAGGAATACTGTTTTGCCGAAGTCCTTGAAGCCAAACGAAACATCAACTTCCCCTCTAAATGTAGACCATACTTCAGTTAATACAGTATCAACTCTACGCTCCATTATTTGTCCTGCACAATGACTTGCAAAATGTTTA
>JAGBSA010000040.1 GCA_017632095.1 Bacteroidales bacterium
GAATGTTGAGAAACAGTTCGCCTGTTTCTGTTTTTTTTTGATTGTTAAATTGATGCTTTGTTTGCATTTGCTGAAACTTTGTTTTTAGAAATCTGAATCTTTGTTTCAGGAAATTAAAACGCCATTTTAGGAAATTAAAACGAAGAGTTGTCAAAATGGATTAAAGACTTGATTTTAGTACTTGCCCTTGCTGTATTTTGAAAACAAAAATAGCGGAAATCTTTTTGAGATTCCCGCTATTTTATTCCTTGATAAAGAGAGCTTATTTTACTCTTTCTGAATATTCAGATGTTCTTGTATCAACCTTGATTCTTTCACCGGTTTCGATGAACAAAGGTATTCTTACTTTAGCTCCTGTTTCCACTGTAGCATCTTTCATAGCGTTTGTTGCAGTGTTTCCTTTTACGCCAGGTTCTGTGTAAGTTACTTCCATTTCTACAAATGGTGGCAATTCACATGAAAGAGGTGTTTCTGTATCTGCGTGAACTACTATTTCAACATATTGTCCTTCTTTAAGGAATTGAGGAGCGTTTATCATGCTTTCTTCAATGTTGATTTGCTCATAAGTTTCTGAGTGCATGAAGTTGTATCCTGTATCGTCTTTGTAAAGGAAAGTGTAAGGTCTTCTTTCAACTCTGCAAGTTTCTATCTTACATCCTGAAGGGAAAGTGTGCTCTAATGTTCTTCCTGTTTTGAAACTCTTTAATTTAGTTCTTACAAATGCTGCTCCTTTTCCCGGTTTAACGTGCAAAAACTCCACTACAGTGAATAGATCGTTGTTCATCTCTATGCACAATCCGTTTTTAATATCTGCTGTTGTTGCCATAATTATTATACTATTTTATTTATATCTTTTTCTTTTACCAATTCATCAACTCTTCTTTGCATAAACTCGTTGTCCTCTTTCAATTTTGTGTATTCTTTTTCAAAGAAGTTCGCTTTCAAACTAGCAGAGAGCATCTTCAAAATGCAGACTCCAAGCAATGTAAAAGCGATTTGTTCTATGCTTTCAAACTTTACGAAAAAGTAACAGACGATTACGCCTAACAAGCCTATGTAGGATAATGCGTTTAGTAGTTTTGCGATTTTAAGAACTTTCATTCTGACTTCATTTTGACTGCAAAGGTACATTTTTTTTTGTTAATGTCAAAATTGTTCACTTTTTTAGCTATCTTTGCAAGGTGTTTGCCTGCGTTTTTGCAGGCTTGGTTAAAATCTTTTGAAGATGAAAAAAACAGGTATTATAACTTATTTGGCGGTATTGTTGTTTGGCGTTTTTGTATTTGCACAAAACACAAGCCGTATGGACGATTCGAAATTGACGGAATTTTCTTACAAGTTGAGTAAACTTCCTTTCAGTGAACGCGATGTAATAGATACGGCATGCGTTATTTTTGAACAGATGTTTGAAGGAGATCAGGATAATGCAGATTGGGCTTATCAAATATTGTATTTTTATCACCAAATGAGTTGTGAGGATAAAACGATCACTCTTCACAAGACTTTCTCTGACGAAGAGATAAGAGCGTTGGTTCATCGTGACATTAACGTACTCAGTGGTTTGATGGGGGATATGAAGAAGTTTCAAAACGAATATGGTAAGTTTGGTTACAGAATAATGTCTTTTGAAGATACTTCATACGCAATAGAGGTTCAGCCGGCTTTTCTTTACGATAAGTTTAAGGAAATGCTGACTCCGGAATACAGATATTACAGAGGCTTGTGGATAAAGGAACATGATATTCCTACTGTTTGGCATGCCGCTTTGAATATCCCGCTTTCAGAAGTTTTTGCAAGGATTCAATGGCGTGATGAGTTTATGGAAAAGAATCCAGACTTCATAAGAGAAGATTTAGTTACCAGAGAAATAGAGCATCTTTGCTTTACAGTAACTAAAGGTTTGGAAAATACTCCGGTGTATGATGATAAGGATGTGATTAAACCTGAATACAAAGCAGCCTTACAAGCATATTACAGAGCTCATGAAAAGACTAAATGGGGTAAATATATGACTGAGTATGTTCATCGCTTGGCTTTGAATAAGTACAGAAACAGTTATCAAATCGATCGTTGGGTTTTGGATACCTTATTCCCAATTGATAGAAAGAATATCGACCCATTGTTGAAGTATAAGGACATATTGATAGATAATATTGTAGAATAGAAAAATAAACATAAAACTTTAAGCAATTGAAATTTGAAATGAAAAAACTAGGTCTTGCATTAGCAGCATTATTTTTGTGTTGTGGTTTGTTCGCACAAGAAATCACTTTAGAGGATATTTGGGTCAAAGGAACGTTTCGTTCTAAGAGTATAGCAGGAATACGTTCTATGAACAATGGAGAAAATTACTGCATATTAACATCTGAAGGTATTGAGAAATATTCTTATGCTGACGGAAAGAAAGTTGAAACTATTGTGTCTTTTGCAGGTTTGAAATTCAAAGGAGCTAATGAACAAGTATTCGAATATGAATTTAATAGCGATGAAACAAAAGTATTGTTAGCTACAAGCCCACAATTCATCTATCGTCGTTCGTATTTGGCAAACTATTACGTTTATGATATGAACACAAAGCAAATTACATCAGTTTGTGATGAGAAAGTACGTTTGGCAGACTTCTCTCCAAATGGCTCGATGGTAGCTTATGTGAAAGATAACAACATATACGTATTGTCTTTGGCAGATATGTCAGTCAGACAATTGACAACAGATGGAGCATTCAATAAGATAATATATGGAACTACCGATTGGGTTTATGAAGAAGAGTTTGCAATAACAAAAGGTTTCTTTTGGAGCCCGGA
>JAGBSA010000041.1 GCA_017632095.1 Bacteroidales bacterium
AACTTATACCCCTAAGTATCTACGTGAGATCGAGCGCGGTGTACAAGAGACAGCCTCTAAAAAGAAATATTCTTAGGCTTGCACACAAGAATATTTCTCAAAAATTTCAATAACTCTTTGTCTTCTTGCTTATGTCTGTTTCCAAAAAAACGAAACATATCTTTTGGCAATATTTCTACTTAACCTTTCTAAACGCAAGGCAAGCGTTGTGTCCACCGAATCCAAATGTATTGCTCAATGCTCCTTCTATCTCTCTTTCTTGAGCTTTGTTGAATGTGAAGTTCAATTGTGGCAACTTATCGTCATCAGTAAAGTGATTGATTGTCGGAGGAACGATTCCATTCTTCACAGCCAAAACAGTAGCAATCGCTTCAATAGCTCCAGCTGCACCAAGCAAGTGACCAGTCATAGATTTTGTTGAATTGATATTTATGTTTTTAGCATTTTCTCCAAACAATCTGCTTATCGCCATGATTTCTGCAACGTCTCCCAACGGTGTTGAAGTTCCATGAGTGTTTATATGCTGAACTTGATCTAATTCTAATCCAGCCTCTCTCATCGCTTCTTTCATTGCAATCATAGCACCATTACCTTCAGGATGCGGAGCTGTCATATGATGAGCATCTGCTGTCAATCCAGAACCACAAATCTCTGCATAGATTTTAGCTCCTCTTGCTTTCGCATGCTCATATTCTTCTAATATCAAAGCACCTGCACCTTCTCCCAAGACAAATCCGTCTCTGTCTTTGTCGAATGGCCTAGAAGCAGTCTTAGGATCATCATTTCTTTGAGAGATTGCGTGCATTGAACTAAAGCCTCCAACTCCTGCTTCTGTAACTGCTGCTTCGCTACCACCGCATACCATAAAGTCAGCCTTACCTATTTTAATATACATAAAGGCATCAGCAATGGCATTAGCAGAAGAAGCACATGCCGAAACAGTTGCAAAGTTTGGTCCTCTTAAATCATACTTGATTGAAATGTGTCCTGCACATATATCAGCAATCATTTTAGGTATAAAGAACGGACTAAATCTCAACGCTCCATCTCCTTTAACAAATCCTGCAACTTCTTCTTGAAATGTTGCGATTCCCCCGATTCCTGAAGCCCAAATAACACCTGCACGGTCTTTATTCAAGTTTTCTAAATCGATTCCGCAATCAGCTACTGCTTGATCCGCAGCAACGATTCCGAATTGTGAGAATCTATCATATTTTTTTACTTCTTTTCTATCAAAGAACTTAAGTGCATCAAATCCTTTCACCTCACAAGCAAACTGAGTTTTAGCTTGCGAAGCATCAAAATGCGTAATAGGGGCAGCACCGCTTACTCCGCTAATCAAATTCTGCCAATATTCTTCGACAGTATTTCCTATCGGAGTAAGCGCTCCTAAACCCGTAACGACAACTCGTCTCATTTCCATAATGAAATGAAATTATTTTGTTGCGTTTTCGATGTATGCGATAGCATCACCAACAGTTGCAATTTTTTCTGCTTGATCATCTGGTATTGTAAGGTTGAATTCCTTTTCCAATTCCATGATCAATTCTACTGTATCCAAAGAATCAGCACCCAAATCTCCAGTGAAGTTTGCTTCAGGAGTTACTTGGCTTTCTTCTACACCTAGCTTATCAACTACGATAGCTATTACTTTTGTTGCAATTTCAGACATATCTATTTTAGTTTTTATGAATAAATTGATTTGCAAAGAAACAAAAAATTTTTGACTTAGACAAAAAAAGCCACTTCAAATAACGCTTATTCAAACTTAAAATTCTGATTACTAAGTCTTTGATAAAAACTGATATTTTTAATTTTCATCAGTTAAAAACTTCTTTTCACTATGCAAATTCCAAAAAAAAATCTATTTTTGCACTCTCTAACAAGCATAAAACTTCAAAAAAGATGAAAAGAATAGCGATTTTCGCCTCTGGAAGTGGCACAAACTTCCAACAAATTTGCGAATACTTTAACAAAAACAAACATGCAACGGTAGAAGTTTTGATAGTAAACAAAAAAAATGCCTATGTAAGAGAACGAGCAAAGAACTTGGGAATTGAAGACTACTATTTCACTCAAGAAGATTTTTACAATAGCAACAAGATTGTTGATTTGCTACAAAGCAAAGGTATAGATATGGTTGTTCTTGCTGGATTCCTTTGGTTAGTTCCTGCAAACATCATAGCAGCATTCCCCAACAAAATAGTAAATATACACCCTGCTCTACTGCCTAACTATGGCGGGAAAGGAATGTATGGACATCATGTACACGAAGCAGTAATTGCAGCAAGGGAACCAAAAAGCGGCATCACTATACATTATGTAAATGAAATGTATGATAGTGGTGATATAATATTTCAAGCAGAATGCCAATTGACAGAGCAAGACACTGTTGAAACACTTGAAGAGAAGATTCACCTATTAGAAAAAGAACACTTCCCTAAGGTTATTGACTCAATTCTTTAATCGAAAGCAAAGTTCAATTTTTGAACAAAATACTCTAAAACCAAGTTTCAGAAAAACAAAACAGCCTCATGAAAAATTCGTGAGGCTGTTTTAATAAATCCTTAAATTATTCTGCAGTTGTCAAAGGAGTATATACTCTTGTTGCAAGTTCTTTGTCCAATTGATATAGACCATATCCGTTGTCTCCAATCAACTTCAGATTATCTATAATACCCTTTGCACTTTCTTCTTCTTCAACTTGCTCATCTATAAACCACTTCAACATCGATTGTGTTGCGTAATCCTTTTCCTCAGTTGCCAACGCATACAAATCGTTTATCATTGAAGTAACTTTTTGTTCGTGTTCCAAAGTATCCTCAAAAGCATCCAAAGCGTTTTTCCACTTAGTTTCAACTTTGTCTATAGGTTGCAATTTAACAACTCCGCCTCTTGAAATCACATAGTTAAAAATCTTGATAGCATGATCTTGTTCTTCTTTGAATTGTATTGCGAACCAATTAGCAACTCCTGACATCCCTTTATCAGACATATCAGCTGACATAGACAAATAAAGATATGCAGACCAGAATTCTGCATTTATTTGGGCATTCAAAGCCTCTTCCAATTTTTTATTTAACATGACGTTTTTGTATTAAGTTTATATTTCGAAAAAATCTTCAATTCGACAAATCTGTTTCTTAAAAGCCTTAATCTCTTTCTAAAAACAACACACTCCATTTTTTGTTTAACGTATATTTATCAATTAAATTGTACCTTTGCATCTCAAAATCATTTTAGCAATATGACAAATTACAATGACACAATAGAATATCTCTTCGGTCTTTTGCCGATGTTTCAACGCGTAGGTGCGTCTGCTTACAAGGAAGACATATATAACACTGTCGAATTGATGAAAGCATTGGGCAATCCCGAAAAGAAATTTCGCAGCATACACATAGCAGGCACTAATGGCAAAGGTTCCTCTTCACACCTCATCGCTTCCATACTGAGAGAAAAAGGATTGAAAGTGGGATTGCACACTTCGCCACATTTGAAAGACTTTCGTGAAAGAATAAAAATCAACAACGAAATGTGCTCACAAGAATTTGTAGTATCCTTCGTTGAAAAGCACAAATCCTTAATTGAAAAGATATCTCCTTCTTTCTTTGAATTGGCAGTCGCTATGGCGTTTGTCTATTTTGCAGAAAACAATGTAGATATTGCAATCATAGAAGTGGGCATGGGAGGCAGACTTGACTCCACCAATGTGATAAATCCCTTAGCCGGATTGATAACTAACATTTCTTTTGACCACACTCAATTTCTCGGATCTTCATTAGAAGCCATTGCAGCAGAGAAAGCCGGCATCATAAAGAAAGATACACCTATCGTTATCTCTCAAACACAAAACCAAACAAGAGAAGTCTTTATCAATAAGGCAAAAGAAACAAACAGCCCTATAGTTTTTGCAGATGAATATTTGAAAACAACAAACATAAACACCGACTCAACACTTCTAAGTTTTGATATAACACAAGAGAATCAAACAAGATTTTCCCAAATCCTTTCCCCACTTGCAGGAGATTACCAATTGAAAAACATACTTGGCGTTATAGCCATGATAGATACCCTAAACAAACATCACAACTTTGAAATAGACGACCTAACTATCAAAAACGGCATTGCAAACCTTGATAAAAACTTCCCATTGCTTGGAAGATGGCAACGCCTTTGCCAAAGCCCATTGACAATATGCGATACCGGGCACAACGAAGACGGTTTGAAATTCGTATTGGCTCAATTGGCAAGACAAAAGTATAAAACCCTCAGATTCGTTCTTGGAATGGTAAATGACAAAGACGTAGATAAGGTACTATCTATGCTAGACAAAAATGCGATTTACTATTTGTGCAAAGCAGATATTCCAAGGGGATTGGCGGTTGAGGCACTTGCAGAAAAGGCTTCTGCTTTTGGTTTGACATTCAAAAAATGTGACTCTGTAAAACAAGCATTACAACAAGCACAAGCTGAATCTGAAGAAGGCGATCTTGTTTTCGTTGGTGGTTCAACCTTTACTGTGGCAGAGGTAGTTTGATTTCATTTTTCCAAAACTTGAATTCAGCAAAATAAAACGAAGAAACAATTTTCTAAAACAAAGAAACAAAAAATTAAAAGACTGTTTTATTTGATTAAAACAGCCTTTTAATTTTTCTCCTTCTTAAAAATCAGTTTCCAAAATCCTCATCTAATTTTTTTTCTTTTTCCTTTATAACATATATATCCTCGTCTGCCTTTTTCATCATGTACTTTTCTCGCCCGAATTTCTCGGCAGACTTCAAGTCCTTTTGAATTTCACCCATTCTTATACTGTCTGACTTTATCTTCTCCTTCAAATCATCTCTCCTACCCTCCAATTCTGTCAGTTGCTTCTTCAACTTAAAATAATAAATCACGTTATGCTCTGGAGAAAACAGCATAAGAACAAGAAAAACCATTATAGTGATTAAATACTTGTTCTTTATGATTTTGAAAAACTTCGTTTCCTTAAACTCCGACAAAGTCATGTGCTAAATAATCTTTTTATCGTACAAATCAATCAAAGACTCACCGTTTGTAAGCCAATAAGTATGCAAGCCAACCTTTGAAGCGCCTTCCAGATGTTGCTTGCTGTCATCTATAAACAAAGTTTCATCAGCCGCTATTCCCGCTTGGTCCAACACATATTGGAAACTCTCGGGATGAGGTTTGCGATGGTGAATCTCATTTGAGAAAAACGCCTTATCAAACACACAATTAAACAAATCGAAACCAAGTTGGCGTTCAAATTCTTTTTTCAAAAATTCAATGTGAAGCACGTTTGTATTAGAGAAAAGGAACAAACGGTACTTCAATTTCAAGACTCCCAACAACTGAATCACATCTCGAGGAATTTCAAGTATCATTGAAAACCACGCTTTGTCGATTTGTTCATCTGAAAGGGGCTTATCCAACAATTTTCTCACGCCTTCTCTAAATTCTTCGGCACTACACTTTCCTTCTTCAAACAAATCAATTATCTCAACTTGCTTTGCTTGGGTGTAAACCTTATCAAAATTCTCTATTCCGTAAGATTTGAACGTTTCTATCACTCTTTGGTAGCTCACATCTAAGATAACGCCACCCATATCCAACAACAAATTCTTTATCATCTCTATCTAAGTTATTTATTCCTCTTTTTTACTATAATGATTCCAACCTTGAGCCTTCAAAGCAATGGTTGTATTTTGCGGAGTCACCAAATTGCAACCCATAGACTTATCTGTGATATGTCCAATTATGTGAATATTGTTGTGATCCTTTATCTTTTCGTAATCACTTTGCGAAACAGTAAACAACAACTCATAATCCTCACCGCCATTCAAGGCTCCTGTATCGGCAAGTATCTTAAACTCCTCATAAACCTTCGAAGTCCTTTGGTCAATCGGCAATCTGTCGATATATAACTCGCAACCAACATCCGATTGTTTGCAGATATGTAACATTTCCGAAGCTAAACCGTCCGAAATATCAATCATCGATGTCGGCATTATAGAATTCTGCTCAAAGAATTCAACGATTTGCTTTCCAGCTTCAGGTTTCAATTGTCTGCCTACAACATATTCAAAATTCTTAAGCTCAGGCTGCATATTAGGATTTGCAAGCCATGCCGCCTTTTCTCTTTGTAAGATAAGCAAACCCGCATAGGCTGCACCCAAATCCCCAGTTACACACACCAAATCGTGAACCTTAGCACCATTTCTTCTAACCACCTTATCTTTTTCAGCTTCTCCTAAAACAGTTATAGAGATAAACATGCCGCCACTGCTACTTGTCGTATCACCTCCTACTAAATCGACACCGTATTTCTTACAAGCCAATCTCATTCCCTCATATAACTCTTCCAAAGCCTCAACAGAGTAACGGTTACTCACGGCCAAAGACACCAAAATTTGAGTTGGTCGTCCGTTCATTGCGTAAATATCGGAGAAATTCGCCACACAAGCTTTGTAGCCCAAGTGTTTAAGCGGAGTATATACCATATCGAAATGCACGCCTTCAACTAAGGCATCAGTAGATACTAAAACCGTCTTATCACCATAAGACATAGCCGCCGCATCATCACCAATCGACAAAAGCGTACTTTCATTCAACACCTGCTGACAAGGATTCAATCTCTCGATTAAGCCAAATTCACCAAGTTCTTCCAATTCTGTTCTTTCGCTCATTACGTTTTAGGTTTAGATTGCAAAGATATGAAGATTTTTCTTTTAACAAACGATTTTCTTCTAAAGGTTTGATATTCTAGCATCTTTGCAAGATAGAAATAAAAGGCTGTTTGGGTAATAGCGAAACGCCGTTTCAATTTTCTAAAACGAAGAAAGGAAAAATTAAAACGAAGACTTATTTTTTCGTTTTCAAATCTGAATTATTTTTTTCTCTGCTTTGATCGTCTTGTTTCTCCAAGCGGTTGTAGTGTTTTCTCGCTTGGGTAACGTAAAGGCTTGTCGGGTAGTCGAGTATCAGCCTTTGGTAGTATTCTTTTGCAGATTGTATGTCGTTATATTGGGTTTCGGCAAATTCTGCCAAGCTCATAATGGCATCATCTGCCGTAAGGTCGTAGGGATATTTCAAAAGCAGATTTTTCAACAAACTATCTGCTTGGTCTATGTTACCTTCGTCTTTTGCCAAAAGAGCTTTCAGATAAATACATTCATCAAATATTGGGTGATAAAGGTAGTTTTGCGATATGCTATCAAGGTAGGCGTGTGCTGCTGTAAAGTTTTGATAGAATCGTTCTCGCTCTGCGGCTGCAAACATCTGCATTGCACTGAACGTACTGTCCTGATCACGATTCTCATTTATTAAAACGCTGTACTCCATCGCATCATTGGCAATCAGTTTCGTGGTTGAGGCTCTCAGAGACTTGAATTGAGATAATGCCCATTCGATTTCGCCGTTGTAATAGCTCAACATGGCTTTATAATACTTGGCTCTGTCGGCCAAAGGTGAGTTTTTGCAGTCCTTTTCTACTTGAGAGCAGAGCAGGCTTGCTTGCCATACATCTCCAAATCGGTTATAAATTTCGGCAGAAAGGAGTTTCATCTCGGCTTTTTCATTGATGGAGAAACTCTTCGAGGCTATGCATTTTTCCAAAATATCGACAGCTTCCTGTGCTTTGTCGCTATGAAATGCCAAAACTTCACCAGCTTGCAGTATTGTTTCGAAATTGTCTTTTGCATAGCCGAATTTGTCGAACACCTCTTGAAACGAAGTGAGTAAGTCTTGATGTTGTTTTTTGTTTTGGGGATTCTGCAAAAATATATTGTACTTTACACTTGTCAATCCTATGAGTGCTCTTCGGTAATAGGGATTTTCTTCCCCTTTGTCAAGCACATATCTATATGCTTTCTCGGAAGAGGCATATCGTTCAGACTTTGCTAAATCGGATGCGAAGTCTGTCATTCCCCCTCCGCTGTTTTGTTCGAATGTTTTGTCAATATACTTAGCCATTTCAAAGGCTTTGTCGAATTGATTCCTTTGTTTGTGGAGCCATAACCCGAATTGAGAAAAATAAGGGTTCTTTTTGTTTGTTCGATATAGGCTTTCCCATTGTTTTTCGACTATTTTAGGCAATTCAATAGAGTCTTTTACAAAAAGAGCTGCAAGATTTGCTTCTATTTGTGCAAGTCTCTCGGGTGTAGATTCCAACATCAAGAGATATTCTCTTGAAATAGATTCGTAATCTCCTTCTTGCAGAAAGATACTTCCTAATTGGAAACTATACGCAGTTTTATCTCCAATGAGTTCTCTGCCTTTTAAGAATATTTGTTTGGCGTGTTGCAAGCGGCGAGCAGAGAGAAAGGCATTCCCAATGCGATTTATGTCGGTGTTATTGGCTTTTAGATTCTTTAAAATCTTATTAAAATGTTTTTCTGCTTTCTTTTGATTCCCCGATTGCTCGTATAACAAAAATAATTCGATATTAAATTCCAATCGCTTGGGGAATAGCTTTATTGCATCTTTGAGATAATCCTCTGCTTGTTCGTATTCACCATTTTTTTTCAAAAGATTACACAATAGAATGTAAGCTTGCTCGTCGTCATTCCTTTTTATATAGTCTTTATAAATGCTGACGGCACCTTCCCAATCACCAGAAAGTTCCATGGAAACGGCTTGTTCCAATTCTTGGTTCTTTTGTCCGTACAACAATCCGCCGCCGAACATCAGCATTATCAAAATGGCAAATATCGAACGCAACATATGTTTTTACAAAATGTTTGCTACTTGTTCTTTTATCTTCTCTAGCTCGTCTTTCATCTTGACTACTAACATCTGAATCTCCGCATCATTTGCCTTAGAGCCAAGTGTGTTGATTTCTCTTCCCATTTCCTGTGCGATAAAGCCCAATTTCTTTCCTTGTTCCTTTTCATTGTCGAGGCATTGTAGGAAATAATCCAAGTGTTGTGTCAATCTGACTTTTTCTTCTGTGATGTCTAACTTTTCGATATAGTATATCATCTCTTGCTCAAGACGATTCTCATCTATGTTTGCTTGTACTATTTCATTCAAACGTGATACTATTCTTTCCTTTATTCGAATCGTTCTGTCAAATTCAAAATTATCTACTTGTGAAAGAAGTTCTCTGATTATGCTTATTCGTTTTATGAAGTCTTGTTCAAGAATCTTTCCTTCGCAAACTCTGTATGAGTCTAATTGTTCCACGGCTTGATGTACTATTGCAAGGAATGATGTTTTTTCTTCTTCGCTAAGATCTTGCACTTCGGTGCATCTTACTTCTGGTTGGTTGATTACGTAGGTCAAAAGGTTAGTTGTGTCTGCTCCTACTTTGTCTGCAAGTGATTTTATCTCGTTATATATTTTCACAAAAGCGTTTTGGTCTATGCTAATACCATTTGAGGTTTCTGTCTTCTCAATCATGACAAAGCAATCAAGCTTTCCTCTGATTATTTTTTCGTTGAAAATATTTCTTACTTCAAGTTCCATTTCCTTAAATCGAGATGGCAACTTCAAGGCTGCGTCTAATGCTTTTCCATTCAAAGATTTTATTTCTACGGTAAGCAATACGTTTCCGCAAACGGCTTTTGCTTTACCGAAACCGGTCATCGACTTAATCATATCTTAGTATTATTTTATTAAAAAATCAAACCGCAAAAATACAAAATCCTTTCATTATTCGTTATATCAAGTGGCTAATCAATTAAATTTTGTTACTTTTGCAGTAGAATCAAAAATCAGAACAATATGTATTGGATTATTTTTATTGGATTCAGTTTATTGAGTTGGGTAATAAGCAATCGATTGAGTGCTAAGTTCAAAGAGTATTCTAAAATCCCAACTGAGAATTATATGACGGGGAAAGAAGTCGCTGAAAAGATGCTTCGAGATAACGACATTTACGATGTGAGTGTGCAATGCGTGGAAGGACAACTTACAGACCACTATGACCCAACCAAAAAGGTAGTTAATCTTTCTAAATCCGTATATTATGGTAACAGTGTGGCATCTGCTGCTGTTGCAGCTCACGAATGCGGTCATGCTGTACAACATGCGGAAAGCTATTCTTGGTTACAGCTTCGCAGCAGTTTGGTTCCTGTTGTCAATTTTGCTTCTCGTTGGGTTATGTGGGTGCTTTTGGCTGGTATGATTTTAATAAATACTTTTCCTTCTTTGCTTTTGGCGGGTATAGTTTTGTTTGGATTGACTACACTTTTCAGTTTCGTAACCCTACCTGTTGAAATCAATGCTTCATCAAGAGCTTTGGCTTGGTTGGATACTCATCAAATCACTTCAACTGCTTCTCATGGCAAGGCGCAACATGCTTTGCGTTTAGCTGCTTATACATATGTTGTAGCAGCTCTTTCTTCGCTTGCAACATTATGCTATTATGTTATGATGTATCTTGGTAATAACGACGACTAAATAAAGATCCTATATGTCCTTAAAGCAATTTCTTAAAAGCAAATCTTGCTTAGTTCATTTGATACTAATAGTTGTAAGTTTCTTACTGCTATTGGTTCTATCTTTCTTTGCATTAAAGATATATACAAGGCAAGGTAAAGAATTTATTGTGCCAAATCTTGAGGGTAAATCATTGATGGAAATAGAATCAATCAAAGAAATGTCCAATTTTAACTTGATTATAATTGATTCTATCTACAAAGAAGATTCTCCTTCTGGCATTGTGCTAACTCAAGAGCCTATTGCAGATTCTAAAGTCAAAAAAGGAAGAAAGATATACGTTACAATAACTTCTGCAAGTGGCGATGAATTGAACATGCCTTTGTGTACAGACATCAGTCTCAAAACTGCAGTGCAGTCAATCTCTGATATAGGTCTCCGAATCGGCAATATAACATTTATACCTGGCGATATATCGAATGTAGTTGTCGAACAGAGGAAGAATGGTAAGAAAATACGACAGAATGACAAAGTAAAGAGAGGAGATGTTATCGATTTAGTTGTAGAAATGAACATAAACAACTCCACAACCAATATGCCAGACATCTTAGGTAAAACAGAAGCAGAGGCAGAGCGCATGTTGTGGTCTGCAGGCTTGAATGTAGGAAAGAAAACCTTTGATGGGCCAAAAGATTTCAACCATTCAAGAGTTGTAAGTTATGAACCCACATTCAAAGGTTTAACTCTCGGCACAACTGTTTCTTTACATTTCATAAATGACACTAAGAAAAGCTATAATAAAACCTTAAGAGATTTCGAGGAACAGTTAATTTTAGAGCAAAATAATTACGTTGAATTGGAAGAAGGTCTGGAAATAGATGACTCAGAGCTATGGTAAAGAAAATAAAAAAAAGTATAGTTTATTTCTTCCTGCTTTTAGCAGTTGATTTTGTTTGTTTTTCGCAAGTTATAATTACTCCTGCGGCAAGTTTCTTAAAGAATCAACAAAGCACTAAAACAACTACTTATAATCAATTGCCATTTTGTGATGATTTTTCCAACTATGAGGGTATTCCAAATCAAAATAAATGGCAATCCTTAGGAGCAATAGTTAACCACAATTACCAATATAATCCACCTACTATAGGAGTTGTTACTCTAGATGCAATGGATTTTAATGGGAAACTTTACTCCACTGCATCTGTTTCAGGATTTGAGGCCGACACACTTATAAGCCAACCAATAAGATTAGATTCTATTTTTTCGCCTTACAATTCTACACTTACCTCAGCAGATTCCATATATTTCAGTTTTTATTTCCAACCTGCAGGAAACGGGAAAGAACAATGGGAACTCATAGGTTCAAGACCATCTTCTTCCGATTCGTTAATTTTGGAGTTCTTTTCGCCGGAAGATGGTTGGAATTGGATTTGGTCAAGTCCCGGATTATCTGCCGATAGTTTGTATTCAGAATATGGAACCTACTACAAATATGTTTTAATCCCTATAACAGAAGATAAGTTCTTTACAAAAGAATTCCGTTTTCGTTTCCGCAACATAGCATCTCTTTATAACAATCCATTAGATTCCTATGTAGGCAATTGCGATCAGTGGAATATCGATTACGTTTATTTGAACAAGAATCGTTCTTTTGAAGACACAACTCACCGAGACTTAGCTTTCGTAGATAAAGCGCCCTCTTTGTTGAAGCGTTATCAAGCTATGCCTGCAAGGCAATTTGATTCTGAAGAAATGGCAGATAGTTTGAGATTAAAAATAGTTAATCTCTATTCTCAGCCTCTTAGTTCTGTATATAAATTTTACATAGAGAATGAAGCAGGAGCAAAATTGTACACATACGATGGAGGTTTTGAAAACATACAACCTTATTCTGCAAATTTGCAATACCAAACCTCAGCTAACCATGCTCAACCTGAACTTACGTTTGTTTATGACATCAACCCAGAACGCCATTATGTTTTCGACATAGTTCACACTATCAAAGAAGGAGTTGGACAGGATCAGCTATCTGCAAATGATACCATCGTATTCAAGCAAATTTTCAAAGACTACTTTGCATACGATGATGGCAGTGCAGAAAACGGAATAGGCGTTGAGCCTAACCCGGGCTCACATCTTGCAGTCAGATATGAACTTCACAAAACCGACACATTGTCTGCAATAGATATTTACTTCAATTCCTCATTAAACGAAAGCAACTTCAAACCTTTTTATATTTGTATTTGGAATTGTGAAGAAAATACCCCAAGTGAGATTATTTATAAGACAGAACAATTAACTCCATCGAGCGATAGTCTGAACAAATTTACAAGATATGTCTTGGAAGAAAGCATTGTACTTGCTCAAGGTAAGTTTTTCGTAAGTCTTCAAACGAAAGGGAGCGACTATCTCAACATTGGATTTGACCGAAATACCAATTCAGCAGAATATACCTTCTCAAAAACAAGCTCTTATTGGCAACAATCTTTCGAAAAAGGTTCTGTTATGATGCGACCTTACTTTGGAGCGGCAGCAGCTGTTGGGTTGAATAGTGCAGAATCAAGAGAGATTTCTGTATATCCAAATCCAAGTTCATCTAAACTTTATTTCAGAAATTGCGAAAATGCCTCTAAAGAGTTGTTTGACATAAATGGTAGAAGCCTTCTAAAAACTAAAGATAACGAATTGAACATAGAGCATTTGAACAGCGGTGTTTACATAGTTCGAATTATAGATGTAAATGGTTCTGTTCAGCATACAAAAATCATAAAATCTAAATAATGCAAGTCGAAGATACAATCAATAACGACGAATTAAGCTTATACGAAAATTATCGCATAGAAGTAGATAAAGGACAAAGCCTTTTGAGAATTGATAAGTTCCTTATGGCAAGATTAGAAGGGACTAGCAGAAACAAAATTCAAATGGCAGCTCGTGCAAACTGCATTAAAGTGAATGATAATGCAGTAAAGCCTAATTATAGAGTAAAACCGGGAGATGTAATTCAAGTATTCTTAACCTCTCCTCCACAAACAATAGAGATAATTCCGCAAGACATACCTTTGAACATCGTTTACGAAGACGAAGATTTGGTTGTAGTGAACAAACCTGCCAATATGGTAGTCCACCCCGGCTATGGAAATTACACAGGTACTCTTTTGAATGCTCTAACCTTCCATTTTCAAGACCAAAAGGACAAAACAGGAGAAACACCTAAGCCTTTACTTGTTCATCGTATAGATAAAGATACAACAGGTTTGCTTTTGGTGGCCAAGAACGAGTATTCGCAAACCTATCTTGCCAAACAATTTTTCGATCACACCACAGAAAGACAATATACTGCCATTGTATGGGGTGATTTCCAAGAGGAGAGTGGAACGATAGAAGGACATATCGGTCGCAGTCTAAGAGATAGAAAAGTAATGGACATATTCCCTGACGGAGAACATGGAAAGCCTGCAATAACTCATTATAACGTAATAAAGAGATTTGGTTACATCAGTCAGGTTCAATGTAAGCTTGAAACAGGACGAACACACCAAATAAGGGCTCACATGAAGCACATCGGGCATCCTCTTTTTGGCGACAAGACTTATGGAGGTGATAAAATATTAAAAGGAACTACATTCAGCAAATACAAACAATTCGTCGATAATTGCTTACAAATACTTCCTCGTCAAGCTTTACACGCTGCCACAATAGGCTTTACTCACCCTACAACGGGAGAAAGAATGAGTTTTTCTTCGGAATTGCCGGAAGATATGCAAACTATAATCAATCGTTGGACAACCTACGTAAGCGGAAATAAAGAGTAGTTTTTTTACTCTAAGATTCCATCAAATTAAAATCAAGTTTCAGAAAATTAAAACGAAGTTTTAGGAAAATGAAATCAAGTTTCAGAAAATTAAAACGAAGTTTCAGCAAAATGAATTCAAATTTCATTTTGCTGATTTCTATAATGCTGTTTTTCACTGCTTGCAACAAACAATCAAAACCAAGCGACAAGGTACTTTTCGGCAAAGAGGAAAGTCCCAAAGAAACAGTTGCCATTCACAGATTTGACAAAGCCTTATTTTCTTACGAAAACAATAGCGACAAAAGTTTAGAAGAATATCTGTTTTCTTTGGAAAAAGAATACAAAGCCATGTTTGCCACCGAGCTTTCTAACCAAGAATATATGTCAATCATTAAAGCATTCACACAAGATGAGCAAATGCAAGAAGCAAACAAAGCTGTAATGAAAGCTTATCCCGATTTGAAATGGTTGGAAAGCGATTTGGCAGAGGCTTTAAGCAAAATCAAAAAGATTCGTTCCAACAATTACAAAAACGATATTTACACTTTGATGCTTGGACCTGCGGAATACTCCTTTGCTTATCAAAACAGAATATTGGTTTATCCCGAATTCAGTGCAATAAGTCTTGATTTGTACACTATAAATTCACTTTCTGCTCACCCTTATTACAAAACTATCCCTGAGTATATGAGAAAATGTTTGACCAAAGACAACATTGCACCTGATTTTGTCAGAACTTATTTACAAGAAATCACTTTTCGAGACATTCCTTTGCAGAGTCAAAACCCTGAAGCGACACTTTTGGATTGCATAGTGGACAATGGCAAATACTCTTATGCAGTTTCGGCTCTTTTACCTCAGTATAAATTGAACCATATCCTCCGTTACACAGAACAAGAACAAGAATGGGTAGAGGCAAACGAATATAATATTTGGACATATATTGTTCAAAATCAATTATTGTACTGTAAAGACAGAACAAAATATCTATCCCTAACTGCAGAAGGTCCAAGCACCAAAGGCATTGCAGATTCCCCTGCGAGAATTGGAAATTTCATTGGATTCAAAATAGTAGAGGCTTACATGAATCAAAACTCTATTACAATAGATAGCCTTTTCAAGATAAGCGATTCAAAACTTATATTGAACGAATCTAAATACAAACCCATTAAAAAGTAGAAACATATAATGAAAAACATATTTTCGTCTTACAAATTGGTATTGTGCAGATACCTACTTTCGCTTTTGTGTATTTATTGCACACAATTAGCATTCTATTTCTTGAATAGCAGCTTGTTTCAAGTAGATGGATTTTCAGAATTCTTCAATATATTTGTAGGTTGCAGCCGTTACGCATTATCTTCCTTAAGTGTGTTTCTCGCACCTTATTTATTGCTATGCCTACTTCCTATTCCAATAAAATCAAACAAAGTTTACACAATAGTATCCGACGTTTTGTACTATGTAGCTACAATTTTTATGGTAGCGGTTAATCTTGTTGATTGCGGCTATTATCGTTTCTCTTTTAAGAGACTTACTTCTGATATTACAAGATACTTAGGCGTTGGAGGCGATTTCAAAGAATTGATTCCTCAATTTTTGAGAGACTATTGGCAAATAGTACTTATCTTTATTGTTTTAATGATTTGCTTTATCATTGCCGATAGATTCCTCAGACGAAAATTCGAACCAAAAAGATATAGTGGCGAAAAAACAATTTTTAGTAAAAAGTGGTTTATAACACAATGCAGTGTCTTTATTGTGATTGTTCCTTTGCTGATAATTGCTCAAAGAGGTGGTTTGCAAACTCGTCCTTTGACTCTTATGCATGCAAGTATGTACACAAGCACACAAAACACTGCTTTGGTACTTAATACACCTTTTACATTGTATCGAACATTTGGAAAACCAACTTTGGAAAAGAAAGAGTTCTTTTCTTCAGAAGAATTGAATAATATCTATAATCCACACACCAAACCTCAACAAAGCATTTGGGCAGACTCGCTTTTTGCAACGCCTTTGCAAGTTGGGAAAACCAATGTCGTGATTATAATCTTGGAAAGTTTCTCTGCAGAATACCTAAACACCTATAATCCAAATGGAATCAGCTATACGCCATTCTTAGATTCGCTTGCAAAAAAGTCAATCGTCTTTCAAGGAATCTCAAATGGCAAAAAGTCAATTGACGGTGTACCTGCTATTTTATCATCTCTTCCTATCATGATGGAGGAAAGCTATTTGACCAGCTGTTATGGAGAAAACATCTTAGGCTCTATTGCTTCTGACCTTGCAAAACATAACTACACCACGGCCTTTTTCCATGGTGGATATAACGGAACAATGAATTTTGACAACTATACAAAGAAAATCGGCTTTAATCACTACTATGGAAAGGACGAATACAACAATAACAAAGACTATGACGGCAATTGGGGAATTTATGATGAACCTTTCTTGCAATATATGGTTAAACAACTTGACACGCTTTCAAAACCTTTTGCGACAGCTCTTTTTACCCTTTCATCGCATCACCCATACAGCATACCCGAACAACACATCGGACGTTTCCCAAAAGGAAGTATGATTGTGCATGAAACAGTTGCTTATACAGATTATGCTTTGAAGAGATTCTTTGAAGAAGCCTCAAAGAAGGAATGGTTTGACAACACACTGTTTTTAATAACCGCCGACCATAGTGCTTTGACTTCGCAAGACGAATTTAAGACACAATTAGGACTTTTCAAAATTCCTATGATTATCTTCCACAATGGTTTGAACTCAAATTTCAAAAGCGATAGAACAATGCAACAAATAGATATTTATCCTACCATTGCAGACTTATTGCATTTGGAAGATAATATCTTTTGTTTTGGACAAAGTGCATTCTCTCCAAAAGAGGAATTCTACATTTACTATAGTAACGGAGAGTATTTGCTATTAAAAGGGAATTATCTGAGCAAATACAAAGAAGGATACCCAATAGAATTGTATGATGTGGCAAATGATCAAGGATTAAAACACAACATAGCAAATCAAAACAAAGAAAGAGCAAAGATACATCAAAGATTTACAGAGGCTATAATACAGCAATATAATAACAATATAATATCCAACTCCACTCACCCTTGATTATGAAACAAAAACAAAAGATTTTATTCATAATAAACCCTATATCGGGGATTGGAAGGCAAAAGAAGGTTGAGCAAAACCTTGATTTATTTTTGGATAAAGACAAATTCGACTACCAAATCAGCTATACGTCTTATGCTCATCACGCAACGGCATTGTCTTTGGCAGCTGTGCTTAAAGGATTCGATGTTGTGGTTGCCGTAGGTGGCGATGGGTCAATCAACGACTGCATAAGAGGATTGGTATCGACCGGAGTGACGCTCGGAATCGTCCCTGCAGGAAGTGGAAACGGCTTAGCAAGATGCTTAAACATTCCTTTGTCTGTTGAAGATGCCATAAAATGTATCAACAATCAAAAAACGCTGGAGATAGATTCAATAAAGCTAAACGACACTTTTTATGCTAGCATTGCAGGAATTGGTTTCGATGCAATGATTGCCCAAGAATTTTCAAAAACTCAAACACGCGGCTTTCAGCCTTATCTGAAACTCGTTTTGCAACATTATCCCCATTATCAGCAACAAAATTATACATTGGTGATAGACGGAAAGGAGATAACAACACAGGCTTTGTTTATCAGTTTTGCAAACTCTAAGCAATTCGGATTCAACACTGAGATTGCCCCAAATGCAGAATTGAATGACGGTTTGATTGATATAGTAATTGTGAAAAAGCCACCCTTGCCACTATTGCTTTGGACCGCACAATTGCTTTTTTTTCATAAATTCGACAAATCTATTTACGTCGAGACATATCAGGCAAAGCACATAGTGGTTAAAAACATGGATAAAATGTCTATTAACTTAGACGGAGAGTATGTTGAATTGAATGGAGACTTAGACTTTTCTATCGTACCGAAAAGCCTAAAGGTCATAATCCCTTAAAGATTGGAATCTTTTAATATCAAAATACAAATTATGGGAAAGAAACAAAACAAAATAGGAGTCGTTTATTCGACAAATCCAGACTTTGAATACTTATACGAAGAGGAAGAATTGATTGAAACAC
>JAGBSA010000042.1 GCA_017632095.1 Bacteroidales bacterium
AGCACACACTGTATTGGCTTCAGATCTTATCAACGAACAATTGGCTTTTGCGGCTGGATTGCCGGAAGAACAAATGGGATTGGGACATGCTTTCGAGATGACGCCTGATTTGGAAAACGGATTCTTGTATGAGTTGGCACAAGCTCAAATGATAAGAGAGATATTCCCTAAAGCACCGTTGAAATACATGCCTCCAACAAAATTTATGACAGGAAACATCTTCCGCGGTCATATTCAAGACGCATTATTCAACGAAATAGCTATTTGGACTGGTCAAGGCTTGCAACTATTGGGTATGATGACAGAAGCAATCCACACACCGTTTATGTCAGATCGTTATTTGTCGATAGAGAATGCTCAATACATTTTCCGTAACATGAAGAACATAGGCGATGACTTAGAGTTCAAGAAAGACGGAATCATGCAAACAAGAGCTAAAAAGGTATTGGACGATGCTATAGAGCTGTTAGAGAAGATGACAGAAGAAGGATTGTTCAAAGCTTTGGAAAAAGGAATATTTGCAGACATCAAACGACCATTTGATGGAGGAAAAGGATTGGCCGGAGTTTTCGAAAAAGGCGAACACTACTACAATCCATTTATTGATTTAATGAAAGGAAAAGGAGGACAACAATAATGAGCGGCGGATTATATTCAATGGAGGCCAAGAATTTCGATACGGAATTAGACCTTACAAAAGTTAAGCCATACGGAGATACAATGAATGACGGGAAGACTCAATTGAGTTTCACACTTCCTGTACCTTGTGGAGACGAAGCAATAGAGGCTGCAAAGCAACTTATGAAGAAAATGGGCTTTGAAAATCCTCAGGTTGTATATTACAAAGAACTTACAGAAGGATTTACATTCTTCAATTGCTATGGAAGTACCGTTCATACAGTAGATTATTCTACAATACACGTTCCAAAAGTTGAATCGAACGTTATGGATATGCACGAAACAGATGAGTTTATCAAAGAGAAAATCGGAAGAAAGCTTGTTATCGTAGGAGCTTCCACCGGTACAGATGCTCACACTGTGGGAATAGATGCTATCATGAATATGAAGGGTTACGCAGGCCACTATGGATTGGATCGTTATGAGATGATAGAAGCTCTAAACATGGGTGCGCAAGTAACAAACGAAGACTTTATTGCAAAAGCTATAGAATTGAAAGCCGATGCACTTTTGGTATCTCAAACAGTTACTCAAAAAGATGTACACATTCAAAACCTTACCGAATTGGTTGAGATGTTGGAAGCAGAGGGTTTGAGAGACAAAGTCATCTTGTGTTGCGGTGGAGCAAGAATTTCACACGAGCTTGCAAAGGAACTTGGTTACGATGCAGGATTCGGAATGAACACATACGCAGACAACGTTGCTTCTTACATAGCAGAAGAAGTTGCTCGCAGAATGGGAAAATAATAAAACAAAGAAATAATGGAAAAGAATCAAATAAGAGAAGTCATAGCAAAGCGTGCAGCTTTGGAACTTCAAGATGGATTCGTAGTAAATCTTGGTATAGGAATACCAACCCTTATTCCTAACTATTTGAAACCGGGAGTAAATGTCTTGTTGCAAAGCGAGAACGGATTGATTGGTATGGATTCAGACGCCAAACCGGGAGAAGAAAATCCTGAACTGATAAACGCAGGCGGTGGACACATAACCATGATTGAGGGAGCTGCAACATTCGACTCTGCAACCTCATTTGCACTAATCAGAGGCGGACATGTGGATGCGTCAATCCTTGGAGCAATGCAGGTAGATGAGAACGGAGACTTGGCAAACTGGATGATACCGGGCAAAAAGATACCGGGAATGGGTGGAGCAATGGATTTGTTGGTAGGAGCCAAGAAAGTAATCCTTGCAATGGAACACACAGCAAAAGGAAACCCTAAAATCCTTAAGAAATGTACGCTTCCATTGACTGCAAAAGGTCAAGTGAATATGATTATCACCGAAATGGGAGTAATGGAAATCACACCTAAGGGAATCGTTTTGAAGGAAATCCACCCTGAATTCACAGTTGAAGATGTTCAAGCAGCAACAGAAGCAGAGCTTATCATAGCAGAAGACTTGAAACCTATGCAACAATAATCCGAAATACTTATTCAAGCATAGAGATTTAAGATATTTCACAAGCTAAAACCAATACAAGTGGTTCGAATAAAAACGAGCCACTTGTATTTTTTTTTATTCGCATTCTATTTTCTTTATATTCTTGAAATATTTCTTTGTTTTTTTCGGATTTTTCTTTGTTTTTTCAAAAAAAATCTTTGTTTTTTTTGAGCGATTCTTTGTTTTTAAGAATATAA
>JAGBSA010000043.1 GCA_017632095.1 Bacteroidales bacterium
CTTCGAAAAAGGGGCAGTGCATGTTTCGGAAGCTCCTGTTGATATTGAAAACGGTTTCATACTTGTTTACGATGGCTTTGAAGTCATCTGTACATTTAAGGCTGTTTTTGATGAATCGATGGAAAATCTTAAATTTGCACTATTGTAAAACTTTAATAACATAAAAACAATATCTTATGAAAAGAAATTTGAAATTGGCACTTGCAGCTGTTTGCTTGTGTTCGTTAAGTGCGTTTTCAGGATTGAAAGCACAAGAAGTTGTTACTGAATAAGTAATTGTAGAAACAGATGAGTATGTTGATGAAGTGGTAGAGGAAAAATCAACAAGCGATTTCTTTGATGCGGAGGTGTATTATTCCTATCTTACCATGAATCCGAACAAAGCAATAGGTGATGCTTTAGGAGCAAATATGCCGGAACACGGAATAGGTGTTGGATTCAGATGGATGGTAAATCCGACTAAGCATTTCTTGGTTGGTTACAATTTTGGTTATAGTTATGGATTTAGAACCTACACAGAAGGAGGGCCAGATCCTAATATAATTTACTTCTCAAAAAGAACATTTACACATAATATGAATGTGGATTTGGTTCTTGGACCAAGGTTTTACTTTTCTAAGAACTTGAAAAACGGAATGGATATTTTCGGAGGATTCGGTTATGATTATGGTGAAATGCACCTAAGTCAAGCATATCCGGGATATGCTATGGTTGCAAGCCAAAAAATCATTCAACATGCGTTCTATGTTCCTGTAGGAATCAGATTCTTCTTTGGAGATATGTCTATAGCTGCAACATATAGATGGAGAGCATTTGATATGGATATGACAGTTGAATCATTGCTTAACGAACCAATGAGTCCTATTCCTGCAAATGAAACTTTGAATTTGTTCCCATTGGAAATTTCGATAGGATTTAACTTTTAAGAAAAGATAAATACATCATTCATAGCTCAGCCACTTGCAAAGGAATTTGTGAGTGGCTGTTTTGTTTTTAGTGAAACGAAGTTTTAGAAAACTGAAATCAAGATTCGGCAAACTGAAATTTGATTTCAGTGAATCGAATCTTCGTTTTATTTTGTTAGAATAGTGCTTTAATGAAATGATATGAGAAGGTGTGCCGTTAGGGGCTGATATGGGCGTTTTTTGAGTAAAAAGTATTAAATTAAGGCAAAATAGCGTAAAAATCGAAACTAACGAATGTTATGCCCAATCTTTTGCAAACAAGATTATTATGAGGATTTTTTGAGATTTTAAGCCAAAATACAGCGAAAAAATGAAGACTCCTTATCAGTTGATCGCATTTTTTCGAAATATAAGCCCTTAACGATGTGCGGAAAAAAAACAAAAAAATAGGGACTTGAATTAACAAATCCCTATTTTGCAGTTATTTAACTGATAAAATCT
This sequence comes from Bacteroidales bacterium, assembly GCA_017632095.1. Taxonomy (GTDB): domain Bacteria; phylum Bacteroidota; class Bacteroidia; order Bacteroidales; family P3; genus Onthomorpha. The sequence continues at coordinate 1,407 of JAGBSA010000043.1, forward strand.
CAAATTAGTCTTTTATGTTAGGTTCTTCCAATCCCAAACCTTTTTTCTTGTCCCATGCTTTCAAAACAAGACCAAGTATAAGGGCTGCTATACCTAAGCAAGCCAACATTACCAATGGCCATGTGTAGTCGTACATGCTTGGATCTTCAACACCTTCGTTTGTATTAGCCAATACTTTACCTATCAACATAGGGAATAACCACAAACCGATGTTTTGAATCCAGAAGATAAGAGAATAAGCCGAGCCTATTACTTTTTGATCTACCAATTTAGGAACACTTGGCCACAAAGCTGCAGGTACTAATGAGAATGAAGCACCTAAAACCAAGATAGTTACATATGCTACAACTACTCCGCCAATTGCGCTGCCCTTAAACAAAGGAAGAACGAATGCAAATGTCAAGTGACATAGAATCAATAGCAAAGAACCAATCATCAACATTGAAGCTGCTTTACCTTTGTGGTCAACGTAGTTACCCAAAATTGGAGTGATTGCAACAGCTAATAGAGGGAATACAGCGAATACTGATTCTGCTGAACCTCTCATGTAACCCATGTAGCAGTAAACAACTAATGATACAACAGCAAGAGCCATTAAACCGAATTTAGCTGTTTTGTTCTTAGAGAAATTGCTTGCAAACGAGCCAATTGCAACAACTAACATTATCAAATATTGAACGATTGTTACAGTTTCACTTGCCCAGAATCCAGTTCCTGGTTCTAATGTAAGGTTACATTGAAGCATGTTTACAGCATACTTTTGGAATGGGAAAATTGCTGAATAGTAAAGTACGCAAAGTAATGCTACTAACCAGAAACCACCACTCTTCAAAATGCTTCCTATATCGCTAACTTTGAATGGTTCATCTTTTTCTTCTGCTTCTCCTGTTTGTGCGTCTAATTTCTTATCCATGAAGAAGTAAACAATGAACATTATCAACGCAATAAGAAGTAGAACAACTCCGAAGGCAACTGAACGAGATACATCTATAGTTCCGCCCAATTTTGCGAAGAATGGAGAGAATATCATGCAAGTTGCAACACCTAATCGTGCTAAAGCCATTTCAGAACCCATAGCTAAAGCCATTTCTCTGCCCTTAAACCATTTTACTATACCACGTGATACTGTGATACCGGCCATTTCAACACCGCAACCAAAGATCATGAATCCTACTGCGGCAACTTTAGCCGATGCAGGCATGCCTCTGTAGAATGGAGAAACGCCTAATTCCTCAAAACCAGGAATATAGTTCAAGTTATTAGTAAACCAAGTTTCTAAACCGCTACCTATGAAGCTGTCAGTAACGGCATACCATTTTATAACGGCACCTACTAACATCACTGCTCCAGATAACAAAGCCGTAAATCTCACACCCATTTTGTCAAGTATGATTCCGGCAAAAATCAAGAAGAAAACAAAGACATTTAAGAATGTTTCAGAACCTTGCATTGTTCCGAAAGCATTTGGGTCCCAGCCTCTTTCTGATTTCATTAAGTCTTGTATAGGTGATAAAATGTCCATAAAGATATATGAACAAAACATGGCAAGAGCCAACAACAATAATGCAATCCACCTAAATAATGCACTATCTCTTAAACTTTGAATTTTTTCTGTCATTGTTATTTGTGTTTTTAGGTTTTTCTGATTGCAAAACTATCAATTTTTTTGCATAAAACCACTAAATTTTGATTTTAATTTGAAAAAACAACGATATAACTACTTAAATACTTGTTAAAAAAAATAGAACCATTTTTTCAATCTGCCCAATCATAGTTTTCTAAATGTCTAAAAACTAAAGCTTTTTGTTTTATCTTGAAATTCTTGTTTTCTATTCGAACTTAATTTTTTTTTAATCAAGTGCAAAAAAAATGCTTTGCGATTATGCAAATACCAAATAAAATTTTAACTTTGCAAATTCAAAATACTGTGAATACTTATAAATAAATTGATATGCAAAACAAAGGCGCTATTAAAGTTGTGGCGATTTTATTCGCATTGATTTGTCTCTATCAGTTGTCGTTCACTTACTTTTCTAAAAGTGTTGAAAGCGACGCAAGAGAGTATGCTACAAATCAAATGGTGAAAGCTACCGCCAAAAACTTAGCAAAAGGAGATGCTTTACGTGAGCAAGAGATTTTTGATTCCATAGCAACGGCTAGAGAGAACTTCTATTTGGACTCTGTGTCTGAAAAGACAGCCTACAATTTCTTATGGATGAGAAAATTCTCTTATAAAGAATGTAAAGCTAGAGAAGTGAATTTAGGCTTGGACCTAAAAGGTGGTATGAACGTTATGATGGAAGTATCCACAAAAGACGTTCTAAAGAACTTGGCAACAAATCCTAATGATGCGGAATTAGTCAAGTTAATTGAATTGGCAGAGAAAGAACATGCCGAAAGCGGAGACAGATTTATTGATTGTTTCGAGAACGTTGTAGCAGACGCTTCTCAAAAATCAAAAATCGACCTTTCTGCATTCTTTAGAGTAAAACTTAAAGAACAAGGCATCAATGCTAATTCTACAAATGAGGATGTTATCAAGGCTATTCGTAAAGAATGCACAGATGCTTACGATAGAACTTTCCAAGTTTTATCTAAACGTATCGACAAATTCGGAGTTGCTCAACCTACTATTCAAAAGTTGGAAGCAACAGAAAGAATTGCAATAGAATTGCCCGGTGTTAAAGATCCTCAAAGAGTAAGTAAGTTGTTGGAAGGTTCTGCTCAACTTCAATTCTGGTTAGCAGGTAACGCTGATAAAGTAGCTTCTGCTTTGGAGGCTGCTGATAGATGGTTAGCAGATGTTGAGTCGATGGAAAGTGATGACTTGACAGTAGATGCAGAAAGTGAAACAACTCAAACAACTGAGGCTACAGCCAAGCAAGAAGTTGCGAAGAAGAAAAACACAAATCCATTGCTTTCTAAATTTTCTCATTTGAACAATGGAACATTGCAACATTGTGTTATAGGTACAGCAACAGCTGCTAACAGAGCAGAAATCGATCGTATGTTAGCTCTTGCTTCTAAAATATTACCTCAAGACGTAATGTTCTTGTGTGGAGCAAAACCTA
>JAGBSA010000044.1 GCA_017632095.1 Bacteroidales bacterium
ATAAGCGGTCAAGAACTCAATACCTTGAAAGGACATTCCGAAAGCGTTAAATCCGTTTGTTGGAGTCCTGACGGAAAATATTTGGCAACGAGTTCATGGGACAATACCCTTATTATATGGTATGCAAACACCGGTGGGTGCATTCGAACCTTGAAAGGTCATTCCTCTGGCGTCTTATCCGTTTGTTGGAGTCCCGACGGAAGATATTTGGCAAGCGGTTCAATGGATAAAACAGTTAAGATATGGGACGTAAACAGCGGTGCATGTCTTCAAACCTTGGAAGAACATACGGATAACGTGCTTTCTGTTAGCTGGAGTCCCGACGGAAAGTATTTGGCAAGCGGTTCAAGGGACGATACCGTTAGAATCTGGGGCGTGGAGTAAGGAAAGGATTTCTTAAATCTTGAAAAGAATTTGTTGAATCGCCGTTTCAATTTGCCGGAACGGCGATTTGCTTTTGGGAAGAGAAAGTTGCGTTTATTGGATGCTTGGAAAAAATTATCGGAAACTTTGTCTGCACAAGTCGAAATAATGTGTAACTTTGCAGTATGTTAGATAAATTGTATTATACCATTGCCGAGGTTTCTGAAGAGTTGGGTGTGAGTCAGCCAACTTTGCGCTTTTGGGAGAAAGAGTTTAACAGGCTTAGCCCACATCGCAGTTCAAAGGGACAAAGGAAGTATACAAAGGATGATGTGCTCTTTTTGAAGAAGTTAATCTTCTTGACTAAGGATTGTGGTTATACTTTGGAAGGAGCAAAGAGGGTTATGAGGACTCAAAACGCTACTCGAACTGAGGCACAAGCCGAATTGGCGTTCGCTCTCAACGAGATAAAAGACTTTTTGCTTGAGATGAAAAAGAATCTTAAAGCATCGGATATTTCGGAGGTTAATACAGAAAACGAAAATCAATAAATAAGCCTACAAGATGAAGAAAAATGTGGCTCTAATGGCAGGAGGATATTCGGGAGAGTTTGAAATATCGATACGTTCCTCACATCAGATAGCAGAAAACATAGATAGGGAAAAATATAATGTTTATTTGATAGTACTTTCTCGTGAAGGATGGTACTATGAAACTGAAAACGGCAGAGTGGAGGTTGATAAGAATGATTTTTCTCTTACAATTGAGGGTGAGAAAATTAAGTTTGATGCTGCTTATATCACCATTCATGGAACTCCGGGCGAAGATGGTTTGTTGCAAGGCTACTTAGATATGATGCAAATCCCATATACGACTTGCAATGCTTTGGTTTCGGCTCTCACTTTCGACAAATCGATTTGCAATTCCGTTGTTAGAGATTTCGGATTCGTGAATGTAGCTCGCAATGTCTTGACTTGCAAGGATTGTGCTTTGACAAAGGAAGAAGTTTTGCAGAGAGTAAAATTACCGGTCTTTGTTAAACCGGCCGCAGGCGGCTCTTCAATAGGCATGAGTAAAGTTTGCCAAGAAGAAGACTTGATGCCGGCAATAGAAAAAGCCTTTGGAGTTTGCGAAAGAGTGTTGATAGAAGAATATATAAAAGGAAGAGAGTTCAGTTGTGGCGTTTTGGAGTTGGATAAAGAAGTAAAGGCCTTGCCTGTTACTGAAATCGTTTCGATGACTGACTTTTTCGACTATGATGCAAAGTACAATGGAAAGAGCGATGAGCTGACTCCTGCTCCTATAGACAAGTCTTTGTCCGATAGAATACAGTCTCTGACAGAGAAAATTTACAAAGCCTTGAATTGTAGCGGAGTTTGCAGGGTGGATTTCATATATGAACAAGATGAAGACCAACTTTACTTTTTGGAAATCAACACCACACCCGGACAATCCGAACAAAGCATAGTTCCACAGCAGGTTCGAGCAATAGGAAAAGACACAAGGTGGTTATATAACACTATTTTAGGACAACTAAATCTTTAATTCTATGAAGCGAATCTTCGTTCTGTTTTGCTTAATCTTCGTTTCGTTTTTCTCATTCGCACAACCAAAGGTCAAGAACGTTATTTTCTTGATTGGAGACGGCATGGGCTTGGCTCAAAGCTATGCTGCGTATTTGCGAAATGGCGAAAGATTATGTTTTTATGAATTTCCATACACAGGATTAAGCATTACAACTTGTGCCGATCGAAAGGTTACAGATTCAGGTGCAGGTGGCACAGCATTAGCAATAGGACATAAAACAACATATCAAACAATCGGATTGGACGAAAAAGGCAATCCACATCTTTCTCTTTTGAAACACGCAAAGCAAATGGGAAAATCCACTGCCGTAATTTGCACAAGTTCAATCACACACGCCACTCCTGCTAGTTTTATTGCCAATGTAAAAAATCGAGAGCAACAAGAGGATATTGCAAAGCAGTACTTGGAAGGCTATTGTGATATTGCAATAGGCGGAGGTGCC
>JAGBSA010000045.1 GCA_017632095.1 Bacteroidales bacterium
AATTTTCCCGATTTCGTACTACCAATTATAAGCAAAAACGCTATTTTATGTTGTAATAAAATTTTCTAAATCTAAATTACAATTTTTCTATTTTTAGTTTCCTCCTTTTTTGATTTGGTTTCAGTTTCGATTGACAAAGGTATAAAAACTTTATAAACCGACAAAATGATTCTCTTGTAAAGTTTCACGAAGTAAGCAATTGGCTTTGAGTTGTGAGTAATGAGCTTTAAGCCTTGAGCAATGAGTTTTGAGGATTTTTTAAGCAACTTTCGGCTCACCACTCACTGCTCATAGCTCATTGCAAGCAAGGTTTCCGAATGCTTTAACTTGCTTTTGGAATTTTCCACTTACTGATAATGGCACTACCGGTAAGTGATAATGGTATTATCAGTTAATGATAATGGTGTTATCAGTAAGTGATAATGGTGTTATCAGTTAATGATAATAGTGTTATCACGAGCTGATAATCGGATTATCAAGTCGTGGAAAATTTTTGATAGTAAGTTTGGGGATTTGTTTGCCTTACTTCGGCAGTTGGCAATCGGCTTTTGACAAAAATAAAACCTCATCAGCCGAAAGCCAAAGTAAAAAAAAGAATTTCTACACTCTTATTTGCAGTGATATTCTAAAAGCATTTCCAGTTCCCTTATGCAGACAGGGCAGAATGGTTTGTCGCTTCTCATCAGGCAGTCTTGATATGGGCGATACATTCCTTTGGTTTGGTATGCTGCTCCTTCGAATACGCCTATTGTTTCTTCGTATTGTTTTGTGCAAGGTGTAGGAATAGGGGTGTCTTTCTTTATCATATCGCCCCATTTTGAAGAGAAGTCTTTCATTGATGTTATATTTCTTTCCCAAGGTTCAACTTCCATTGAGACCAATCCTGCATCGCTATCGTTGGAAGAGTATTCGTCTGCAAGTGCTCCAAAGCTGTGTCCGAATTCATGCACCAATACGAATGGGTTTTCTTTATCTAAGTAGGTTGAAGCGTAGAAATTGTAAATTCCTCCGCCACCATAGACTTCTGAATTGCAGATTATGACTATTTGATCGTACTCTACGCCCAATATTGCGTCGTGAAGATTCCACAACTGCTCAGTCATGAGGTATCTTTCGGAGCCAAAGGTGTTGTAATGCATGCCTAAATCGTTGAAATCGGCAGTTGAGTTTTTCAATCCGGGTATTCCGCTTTGTGAGTCGAAACGTTCTACTCCCCAAATGTTGATTTTGTCTTTTGCATCGGAGAATGGTTTCTTTGCAAAGAAGTGTGAGGTGTATAATTTCAAGTCTGTATACATCTTTTCTTTTTCATGCTCTGCGTATCCTGCGGGTACGAAAACCACATCGAGACATCGGTTGCTTTCTCCTGCCGTATGTAATGCTATCTTTTTGGCATAGTCTTTTTCTTCAACGTATTCTACTTCTGTTTTGTCGAAAGCGGTGCTGCTTACTTTGCGATAGATGTTTTTGTCGTCTCTTGTATAGAATATTATCTCGACTTCTGTTTTTGGAAAGGGCATTAAGATTACTTCTTGAAAGTTTCAGCATGAGTTTTTGGCTTCTTCCATTGTCAACCACTCTTCCATAAGTGAGCAATAGCCTTTTGAGAACAGCAGTTTGCCACTTGATTTTTCTCTCATCTCAACTTTGTGAACTCCAAGGGAGAGTGTGTCTATCAGATTTTGCTTGCTGCCTGCCCAATTTGGGATTTTGAGGAATCGTTCGACGTTAAAATATTCTATTCCTACTCTTCCCGAATGTGAATAGTCGATTCGTAGTGTTGCTTGTTCGAAATATTTGTCAAATTGTGCCAAGCAGAGCATCGGAAACAAAGATACAATCAGAAAAAACATTTTTTTCATACCTATATATTTTTGATTTAGAAAGTGCAAAGGTATTATAATCTTGCGAATATGGCAAGTCGGCAGCTCGTTATGAAGTTTAAGGCTTTTGTTTTGGGGATATAAAAATTCGATGTTTTTACTTATATTTGCAGAACAATATTGTTTGTCGGTTTTTTGACAAATTGTGTGAGTGATTTACTTATAAAATACAGACATTTATGGAAGTAGAATTGACAGAACAAACAAATGAAGTGATAAAGCCTGCTTTTACTCACTTACATGTGCATACGCAATACTCTATTCTTGATGGTGCTGCGGAGATTGGAAAATTGATTGACCGCACTAAAGAATTGGGTATGTCATCTATTGCTATTACTGACCACGGTAATATGTTCGGTGTTCTGGAGTTTTACAATACTTGTCTGAAAAAAGGAGTAAAGCCGATATTAGGCTGTGAGATGTATGTGGCAAAGGGAAGTCGATTTGTTAAAGACGGAATTAACTTTAGCGGATACCACCTTCTGCTTCTTGCAAAGAACGAACAAGGATACAAAAACTTGATTAAGTTGAATTCTTTGTCCTATGCAAAAGAGGCAAAGTATAAAAGACCGAGGATAGATGAGGAATTGTTATTCCAATACTCCGAAGGCTTGATTTGTTGTTCGGCTTGCCTTGGTGGATTGTTGCCTAAGTTGATTGCTTCCGGAGATATAGCAAAGGCAGAGGAGACTGCGATGAGGTATCATTCCGTTTTCGGCGACGATTACTACATAGAATTGCAGAATCACAACACTCCGGATCAGTTAAACGTACTTCCGGAGTTGGTAAGGATTGCTCGAAAGTATGATATCAAAATAGTAGCGAGCAATGACGTGCATTTCGTAAACAAAGAAGACTTTGATGCTCATACAATCTTGA
>JAGBSA010000046.1 GCA_017632095.1 Bacteroidales bacterium
ATGAGGTTTTATTTTGCTTTTAACGAAACGAAGTTTGGGCATCAGCGAAACGGCGTTTTAGAAAATTAAAACGAAGAGTTAGAAAATTAAAACTTCGTTTCGCTGAGGGTGAGAAAAAGAATTGGGGAAATGCTTTCAAATATTATTGTTTCATAGCAAAAAAAATAAGGAATTGCTTTCGTGTTTCAACTGAATGAATCAAGAAAACAATTCCTTTAATTCTTATTTTATCAATTTCTATTCAGACAAACTGCAAATAGTCCGAAGATTCGCTTCCCATATTGAAGTGTAAATCCATGCAAGATAAGTCTTCGATAAATGGGTATTTGTTGCAAAAGGCTTGAAAGTAGGGTTTGTTTTTCTTATTGAAGATATTGCTGTCTTTGGTGAAAGCATTGCGATAGTCTTCTAAGGGTTCTGTTACATATTCTGTGGTTTCAAGTATTTGCGTTTTGATTCTCATCTTTTCAAACAGGTAGTTGATTATTTTTTTGTTTAGTTCTATAAGATTTTTTGGAGATGAGAGTATGATGGTTTCCAAATCCGGAAAATAGTAATCGAAGTATGGGGTTTTTCCATAGGCAGAACGGATTGCTCTCAGGTGGTTTTGTTGCCACGATGTGTGGTAATCGATTTTTATGTTACCGCTTGTAAGTCTTGTGGTCTTATCTCTGCTCACCGGAACACTCAATGACAATACGCCATTTGCTGAAAGTATATTTGCTCTGTTGCGAATGCTTTGTTTAATATAGTGTTCGCCTCCGTCAATTGCCACTTGGTCGTATTGTTTTGCGAATACGAGATAGGAAATCGGCGGAAAGTATGCCGTAGGAAAAACTACTATTGGTTTATCTTCCGATTGTAACTGATTCCAATTTGTCATCTGAAAAGTAAAAGTCTATCGAGTAATCTTCACTTCCTAATCTTTCTTCTCCCCATTCTTCATTGTCGTGTTCAATGTCTGATATGGAGTTTTGTTTCAAAAGTGTTTCTATTTCCTTTTTGCTTTTGCCGAAAATCTTTTCTCCAAACAGTGTCATCTCTTTTGATTCGACATTGATGCAAACAAGTTTCTCTTGATCGCCTGTTTCAAAGAATAATGCAATTCCTTGTTCGTCGTAATGCAATACTGTAGTCGGAATTTCCATTTCTTCTCCTATTTGCTCAACTTCGTCCGGTGTACCCATAAGTCCAAGAACTTGTTCTGGGGTTTGACCAAACAATAATGCGCCATAGCCTTTTTTCAATTCTATAGTTGCTTCCATAATTATAATATTTGGGTTAATAATTTTGAATTCAAGAAACAAATTATTTTTTCCTTAATATGGATAATCTATGTCTTGATTCCTTCAAATTCCAATCTGCAATAATATGAATTTTTTCTTAAAACAAGTGTTTTTTCTAGCAAAAAAAATATTCCCTTATTTTTTTTTGATTTTTTTGTATAAAAATATGTTTTATTAAAGAAAAAAAAACATATATTTGCACCGAGAAAAACAATTACACCTTCTCTCTTTTTAAGAAGGAAGGATTTTATAATACAAAAATAACATTTCAAAAAATGGCGCAAATTAAATCTTTATCAGACTTGCAAACTTTGAAAAAGAGTGCTCATGAAAAAATGGACACAAGAATCAAAGGAACAAGAGATGATTTAGCTCAAGTAATGGTTGCAATGGCTACTTGTGGTATTGCAGCAGGAGCTAAATCTGTTTTCGACTATATGTTGAAACAAGCAGACGAAAAAGGGTTGGAAATTATCCTAACCCAAAGCGATTGTATGGGACACTGCAATGCAGAACCGACTATTGAAGTAACTCTTCCTGGAAAAGAAGCTGTAATATTCGGAAATGTAGATAATACAAAAGCAGACGAAATTCTTGACAAGTATATCGCAAAAGGAGAACTTGTTGAGGGTGTAATCGCAAAGTAAATTCACTAAAAAGATTTATCAAATAAAGTTGGAGGAAACATATATGGCGAAATATAAAATGCACATTTTGGTCTGCGGAGGTACAGGCTGTACTGCATCTCGCAGCCAAGAGATTACAAAAAACCTTCAAGCCGCTTTGACTGAAAAAGGCTTGAATGAAGAAGTGCAAGTTATTCTTACTGGTTGTTTCGGTTTTTGTGAAAAAGGCCCGATTGTAAAGATTATGCCTGACAATACTTTCTATACTGAAGTAAAACCAGAAGATGCTCAAGAAATAGTTGAAGAACATGTTATAAAAGGTCGTAAGGTTACTAGATTGCTTTACACTGACCCTGAAAAGAAAGAACATGTTGCTGACGCTAAGCACATGAATTTCTACAAAAAACAATTGCGTATAGCTTTGCGTAACTGTGGATTCATCGATCCTGAAAACATAGAAGAGTATATTGCAAACGACGGATACGCTGCTGTTGCTAAATGTTTGACAGAGCTAACTCCTGAACAAGTTATTGAAGAAATTAAATTGTCAGGACTAAGAGGTCGTGGCGGTGGAGGATTCCCTACTGGCGTTAAATGGGAAATCGCATCAAAGAACCACGCTGACCAAAAGTATGTTGTTTGTAATGCAGACGAAGGAGACCCTGGTGCATTCATGGACAGAAGTATTTTGGAGGGAGACCCTCACTCTGTTATCGAAGCAATGACTATTAACGGTTATGCAATAGGTGCTACAAAGGGTTTGGTTTACATTCGTGCAGAATATCCTTTGGCTATAGATAGATTGCAAACTGCTATTAAGCAAGCAAGAGAATATGGCGTTTTAGGAAAGAATCTTTTCGGTTCAGGCTTTGATTTTGATATTGAATTGCGTTTTGGAGCCGGTGCTTTCGTATGTGGTGAAGAAACTGCTTTGATTCACTCTATGGAAGGTAAACGTGGTGAACCTACTTTCAAACCACCATTCCCTGCTCAAAGCGGTTACTTGCAAAAACCAACGAACGTAAACAACGTTGAAACTTATGCGAATATTCCTATCATAATATTGAAGGGTGCTAATTGGTTTAACAAAATCGGAACAGAGAAATCAAAAGGTACAAAGGTATTTGCTCTTGCCGGACAAATAAACAACGTAGGTTTGATTGAGGTTCCTATGGGTATAACCTTGAGAGAAGTTATTTATGAAATCGGTGGAGGAATCAAGAACGGCAGACAGTTCAAAGCTGTTCAAACCGGAGGTCCTTCAGGCGGTTGTTTGACAGAAAAACACCTTGACACACCGATAGATTATGATAACCTTATTGCTGCAGGTTCAATGATGGGTTCAGGCGGTATGGTAGTTATGGACGAAACTTCTTGTATGGTTTCGATAGCTAAGTTATACCTTGAATTCAATTGCGAAGAAAGTTGCGGTAATTGCTCTCCTTGTAGAATAGGTAATAAGAGAATGTTAG
>JAGBSA010000047.1 GCA_017632095.1 Bacteroidales bacterium
CGAATATGACAAGATGATGAGTTTCATTGGCTCAAAAGGAACGAATGCAGCAACAAGTAACGACTATACATTCTACCAAGAGAACATTCCATCAAATCAATTGGACAATTGGGCAAAGATACAAGCCGACAGATTCTCCAATCCGGTATTGAGACTCTTCCATACAGAATTGGAAACCATATATGAAGAAAAGAATATGAGCCTTACCAACGAAGCAAGAAAGGTAAGAGAAGAAATGCTTAAGGCTTTATTCCCTTCACACCCATACGGACAACAAACAACCTTGGGAGAAGCAGAACATTTGCGTAATCCGTCATTGAAAAACATCAGAGAATTTCACGCAAAGTACTATGTACCGAACAACTACTGCATAGCAATGAGCGGAGACTTTGATCCGGACAAAGCAATCAAAGTTATAGAAAAATATTTCGGCAAACTAAAATCCTCACCTTTGACTCCGTTTGAGTTTACCTACGAACCGGAACAAACAAAGATAAAAGAAGTAGAAGTAAAAGGCGTTGAAGCACCTTACATTACAATAGCATACAGAATCAACGCAGGTTCCACATCAAGAGAAGCCCTATTGGCAGAAATGATTGACTGGGTTTTGAACAACGGTTCCACAGGATTGATAGACAAAAACGTAAATCAAAAATATCTTGTGGCAAGAGCAAACAGCGGAACTTACGGATTGAACGACTACACAGGATTTCTTTTGCAGGCATACCCGAAAGCAGGACAAAGTTTAGAGGAAGCAAAAGACATTATGTTGCAACAGATAGATATATTGAAGAAAGGCAATTGGGATGAGGGAATCTTACAAGCCGCAATCAACAATATGCAATTGCAAGAGATAAAAGCCTTGGAGAGCAACTCCTCTCGAGCAATGAAAATGGCAAGAGCTTACATGGCAAATAAGAATTGGGCAGACGAAGTCAATAAAATAGAAACCATGCGTTCGATAACCAAAGACGAAATCGTAGCCTTTGCCAACAAAACCTTCAAAAGCAACAACTATGTGATAGTTAGAAAGACCCAAGGCGAAGCAGCCGAAATCGAAAAGGTGGAAAAACCGCCTATCACGCCAATTCAAATCAACCGAGACGCAGAATCGGCATTCTTTACCAAGATAAAAAACACCAAAACCACACCTATAGAAGCCGAATTCGTAAACTACTCGGAAGATTTGACGATAGAGAAAATGGAAAACGGAAGTGAGTTGCTTTATGTAAGGAATAAAGACAACTCAAGATACAGCCTGACATTCTGCTACAAAGTAGGAACATGGGAAAACAAATATCTGCAACTCTTAGGCAATTATCAGAAATATCTTTACACACCTTTCCAAACTCAAGAGCAAATACAAGAAAAGCTATTCAACCTTGCAAGTAGTTTTTCCATACGTTCAACAGGCAAAGAGACCTTTGTAACAATCGAAGGCTTGACAGAAAATATGTCGGACGCCTTAGAAATAGTTGAAGACCTGCTTGCAAATCCTATGATTGACGAAAAGATAGTCGAAGACATGAAAGCACAATTGTTGAAGAACAGAGCAGACGCCAAGAACAAACAATCATCTTGCTTCTCTGCACTTTCATCATACGCATTGTTGGGAGAAAAAGGAGCACACCGCACATTGCTTTCAGATAAAGAAATAAACAAAATCACAGCCTCCACATTGTGCAATCAAATCAAAGACTTGAAGTTATATCCCGAACAAATAAGATATTACGGCGATATGACGATAGAAGCCTTAATGGCATTCCTTGAAAAGAATCACAAAATGGAAGCCAAACCTACAAAAACCGCCAATCAAAAACCTACAGACATTCCAAACATAGGCAGAGACAGAGTATTGTTTGTAAACTATCCTGCAAAGCAATCCTATTGCCGTATGTTCATCGTTGCAGACGAATATGCAGAAGCCGAAAGAGCAGTAGCGGCAATGTACAACGCATATTTCGGAGGAAGCATGAACAGCATCGTTTTCCAAGAGATGAGAGAGAAACGTTCATTGGCATATCAAGCCTCTTCACGCTATGTGCCGGGAAGCGAAAAAGGAATGAAAGACTACAACTTCGCACACATAGCAACACAAAACGACAAAGTAATAGAAGCCTTTGAAACATTCAATATGTTGTTGGACAGCATGCCACAAGCACAAGCAAACTTCAACTTGGCAAAAGAATCCACTTTGAACAACGTCAGAACACAAAGAATCAAAGGACAATCCGTCATATCTTCATTCCTGAACGACAGACTTTACGCTCGACCTTCCAACAGTATGCAACACTACTACACAGCTTTGCAAGGAATAAACTTTGACAACATCAAAGAATTCAACCGCAAGAAATTCCACAAAGCACATAGGACTTACGTCGTTCTTGGCAACAAAGAACAAGTCGATATGGAAGCCTTGAAGAAATTCGGCAAAGTAAAAGAACTTACATTAGAAGAAATCTTCGGCTACTAAACCGAACAAAGGAGGGCGAAAGTCCTCCTTTTTCTTTTCTCTCCCCGTTTCAGTGAAATCCATTCTTCGTTTCGCAAAAACAACTCTTCGTTTTAATTTTCCAAAACTTACTATCAAAAATTTTCCACGACTTGATAATCCGATTATCACAGCGTGATAACACCATTATCACAAAGAGATAATACCATTATCACGCCTTGATAATACTATTATCAGTAAGCGGTAATACCATTATCGGTAAGTGGTAATACCATTATCAG
>JAGBSA010000048.1 GCA_017632095.1 Bacteroidales bacterium
CAATCGATAAATTGGATAAGATAGGATATGATAATGTTGTCAAAGAACTTGTAGAAACCAAAGGCTTTTCACAAGAGGAAATCGACAAGCTCTCACCTGTACTTAAATTATCGGGAAGCAATGAAGACAAACTCCAACAATTGAAAAACATATTGAGCGGAGAGATTGCTGAAAAGGGAATCGAAGAGACGGAATATGTACTTTCACGTTGCAAAGACTTAGGATTAGAAAACATAGACTTGGATTTGACTCTTGCAAGAGGGCTAAACTACTACACAGGTGCGATTTTGGAGGTCAAAGCCAAAGATGTACAGATAGGAAGCATTTGCGGAGGCGGACGATACGACAATCTGACCGGAATTTTCGGCAAAGCGGGGTTGTCAGGTGTCGGAATATCATTTGGAGCTGACAGAATATACGACTGTCTTGAACAATTGAACCTTTATCCCGAAGAATTGAGTTCTCAAACCGATGTCTTATTTATCAATTTCGGCGAAAAAGAAAGCTTGTTTGCTCAAAAGATTGCAAGAGAACTAAGATGCAAGGGAGTGAAAACAGAAGTCTATCCCGACAATGCAAAATTAAAGAAACAAATGAACTACGCCAACGACAAGCAAATCAAGTTTGTCATACTTGCCGGCGAAGAAGAAATAAACCAAAACAAAGTTACATTAAAGAATATGCAAAGCGGAGAACAATCAATGCTTAGCGTTGAGGAAATCGCTCGCCATATTTCTTAAATATAACCTTAGCCCAATTTCTGTTTTCGGGCTTATACCAGAAGAAAATCCTGTTTTGCATAGCTTTTGCAGCAGGATTTTTTTCTGTAAACACCTTTTCTTTGGTGTAGATATCCATTCCGGTGTAATAAGTCTCGGTTGCGATAGTCATAGGTGTTGGAGTGAAGTCCTGCACTTGTTGCAAACGATAACCCAAAGCAGCGGTTTGCGATGCCAAATTCACCATATCTCCCATATCACAAGCAGGATGGGAAGATATGAAATAAGGAATCAATTGCTGATTTAAGCCATAGCGAGAGTTTATCTGGTCGAATCGTTTTTTCAAATCAACAAATTGCTTGAACGACATCTTACGCATCTGTTTCAAAACCCTGTCTGAAGAATGCTCAGGTGCCACTTTCAAACGCCCACTCACATGATAACGACAGAGAGTCTCGAAATAATTACTATCATCGAACAAATCATATCTCACACCGCTACCAACAAAAGCCTTTTTTATGAAAGGCAAAGCACGAACCGAAGAATAAAGTTCCAGAAGTGGCTTATGGTTGTTGTTCATATTTTTACACAGCGTTGGGAACAAGCAAGACGGGCGGCTGCATTTGCGACACAAATCCTCGTTTTTACCTTTCATCATATACATATTGGCAGACGGACCTCCCAAGTCGGACAGATAGCCTTTGAAGTCTTTATCTTGTGCAATGGTTTCTATCTCCTGCATTATCGACTCTTTGCTTCGAGAGATTATCCTTTTGCCTTGATGTGCCGCAATGGTACAAAAGGCACAGCCTCCAAAGCAACCGCGATGTATATTGACGGAATACTTAATCATTTCAAAGGCTGGCACAGCACCTCTCTTGGCATACTTAGGGTGAGGTTTGCGTTCAAATGGCAGAGTGTAAATTTCGTCTAAATCCTTTCCCGAATAAGTCCTGTCAAAAGGGTTTATCACCACATACCTATTCTGTTTTTCATACTTCTGAATCAAACGTTCGTCATCTGATTTATTGCTATGCTTTTCGAAAATGCAGATTGACTCGGCTTGGGCTTTTTTATCTCGCTTGCATTGCTCATAAGACGGAACATAAACATCACTCCAATCCTTTGAAACCTTATTTGGCTTTTGACAAAGGTAGGCAGTCTGCTCCATATCGGTGATTTGGTCTATCTTTTCGCCATTTTGCAGTCTTTCACACAGCTTCCAAACTACCTTTTCCCCCATTCCGTAAATCAACATATCGGCTTTGGAATCCAAAAGCAAAGACGGCATCAGTTTATCGTCCCAATAGTCGTAGTGAGCAAGCCTTCGCATAGATGCTTCAATACCTCCAATCAATACGGGAGTGTTTGGATAGAGTTCTTTCA
>JAGBSA010000049.1 GCA_017632095.1 Bacteroidales bacterium
CAAGAGCAATACCTACTCCTAAGCCTGCTACCAATCCGATAATAATACCAATTACTATATTCATTGCTTTGTCTTATAAAAAGTTTGTTATATAAGCTGAAAGCATTGAAAGGATATATACGATTCTATTTTCAAGATAAGAAAAACCGCACCAACCTCGATTTATGGAGTATCGTAAACTCCTAAATTAAAAGATTTGAGTGCCTTTCGTGTCAAACTTCCACCGTCTCTTAAGAGATTCCCCTAAGGGAATGAGGCCTGTTTTATCCAAAATGAGCTTAACTCGTTATTGTTTTTGAGTTGAGTTTACAGACTGCTACGAAATTGATGCGGTGTATATTGCTTTTAGATAATTTTATCAAGGTTTTGAAGTATTGTTTCCAAGCGTTCTGTGACTATTTTATTGTCTTCGTTTTGTTTTCTGTTTTGTCTTATTAGTGCAGTAACATATTGTAACAATACCATGGCCAACAAGTCCTGTTTGTCTTTATAAGCATATTTTGCTTCGTAACCTTTTATCATTTCATTAACCATTTCAGAGGAACTTTCAAAGATTTGCCTTTCGCTTTCTCTCACATTAACCTTGTATGGTCTTCCTGCCAATTCCACACTTACGCTAATCATCTCCTCGTTCATAGTTATTATCATTATCTTGTATCAAAACCAACAAAGCTAATCCCTTGTTCACTTCATGCAACAATTCGTTTATCTTTCTCCTTAGCTCGTTTATGTCCTCTTTCTGCTCTATCGCTTTTGTTAATTTTCCTATTGTTTCTTTATTTCCTAATTTGCTGTTAATTTCCGACAACGATGCAACCTCTGCTTTAAGTTTGCGGTTTTCTTCTTCAAGCATTGCTATTTTCTTTTCGTAATCTGTTTTGACAGAAACAAGTGTATGTATTCTGTCTTCCAAATTCACCAACAAAGATAACACATCGCTCATAAATAAAATCCAACTATACCGTTATCGCTTGCAAATGTAACAAATTTATTTTTAATAATGCAATACAGAGTTGCTTTTATTTTTCCGGCAACACATGTCCCATTCTTACACGTTTAGTATCCAAATATTTCTCATTATGTTTATTTGGATTTATTACAAGAGGAACATTCTCTGTTATCTTAATTCCATAACCCTCTAAGCCGTTTCTTTTCTTAGGATTGTTCGACATAAGGCGAAGATTTGTCGCATTCATATCTCTCAATATTTGAGCACCTACGCCATAATCTCTTTCGTCTGCCTTGAATCCTAAAGCCAAGTTTGCATCTACCGTATCCAATCCTTGTTCTTGAAGGTGGTATGCTTTCAATTTATTAACCAAACCAATACCTCTTCCTTCTTGACTCATGTAAACAACCAAGCCTTTACCCTCTTGCTCAATCATCTTCATAGCTGTATGCAATTGATCGCCACAATCACACTTGCATGAACCGAATATATCTCCTGTTGCACAAGATGAGTGAACTCGACAAAGGATTGGCTCATCTTTTTCCCACTCTCCTTTTTTCAATACAAGGTGAGTAAGGTTAGTATCCTTTTGTGTATAAGCTATCAATTTGAAATCACCCCAGTGTGTCGGCAAAAACACTTCTTGTTCTCTTTCAACAAGGCTCTCTGTCTTCACTCTATAAGCTATCAAATCTTTGATTGTTATAATCTTAAGGTCATATTCTTCAGCAAATTTCATCAAGTCAGGCATTCTTGCCATTGTTCCGTCTTCGTTCATTATTTCCATCAAAGCACCAACTGGCTGTAAACCCGACAATCTTGCCAAGTCTATTGTAGCCTCTGTGTGCCCTGCACGACGCAATACGCCTTCTTCTTGAGCGTACAAAGGGTTAATGTGTCCCGGACGTCCAAAAGTTGCCGGTGTTGAAGTTGGATCTGCCAATGCCAAGATTGTAGCCGCTCTGTCCGATGCAGAAACCCCTGTTGAACAACCTTCCAATTTGTCTATTGTAACAGTGAATGGTGTTCCAAGAACAGAAGTATTATCGGCAACTTGGTGATATAAGCCTAACTCTCTGCAACGAGATATTGGAAGAGGTGTACATAATACTCCACGAGCATGCTTTAACATGAAATTAACCTTTTCAGGTGTTATTTTCTCTGCTGCAATTATCAAATCACCTTCATTTTCCCTATCCTCGTCATCAACAACTATAACAAAGTTTCCTTTTTTGAATTCTTCTAATGCTGCTTCTATTGTATCTACTTGTGTCTTCATTTCAAAATTATTTTAGCTTGCAAAGATATGAAAAAAAAACAAACTTTTACAACTAAACGAGCGATTATTATCATTTGCTTCTATTTTTGCAGAGTTTTACTTCTGTTTCAATGATTCATTGTTCTGAAATGCAGAGATAAGAGAACGAATAATTCTTCAAAAGAAAAGAATGAATCGTTTTTTATTTGTATCTTTGCAGCCGTTTTTTCGACAATTTAGTGCTTGGAATGATTAGTTTTAACGTTATAACACAAGGAATTTTATTTGGATTGACCTTATCTCTAATGGTCGGTCCAGCATTCTTTTCCCTAATTCAAACAAGCATCACACAAGGATTTCGCAGCGGTTCTCAATTAGCAATAGGCGTTGCATTGTCGGACATCATCATGGTTTTCATTGCATGGTTCGGAGTAAGCTCGCTATTTGCCACAGAGAACGCACAACGTCTTATAAGCATAATCGGAGGAAGCGTAATCATAGGCTTTGGAATCTACACAGCAACTCGCAAACACATAACAGAAACTCATCGCAACATAGACTCTGTAAACAAATTCCAATTCAAACATATACTGAAAGGCTTTGTGTTTAACATTGCCAATCCGGGTGTTTGGATCTATTGGCTCATACCTGTAAATGTTGCAGTCAGCCATAACAGAAAGATAGAGCAAGTCACATTCTTGTTATGCATACTTTTGACAGTGTTTACCATGGACTTGATAAAATGTGCCATTGCATACGAATTGAAACGTTTTATGACAGACAGGGTTATCACCATTATGAACCGCGTAGTTGGCAGTATATTGATACTGTTTGGAGTATATCTTGTTTTAAGTTCCTTCCCATTCTTAGATATACCAAGCATAAGCACCTCGGCACAATAATCCACAAAGCCAAATCGGAGAGTCTGAACCACGTTTCCCCTCTCAATATTTCCAAATACGTAGAATTAAAAAAATCAAACTTGATAAGAGAAATTCAAAATCAAGAAACAATTTTTTGAATCTTGGTTTTAATTGAGTTGTTTTTGTTTGCTTGCTTTGCAAATTTTGTGTACATTTGCAATCTTAAACCAATGGTATAATCAAACAAAAACATAAATCATGGAATACAACTTCTTAAAATCAGAAAAACAAGGAAGCATTCTTACGCTCACAATCTCAGCTCCAAAATCACTCAACGCACTAAACTCAACCATACTAAACGAGTTAGACTGCTTTGTTTCAAACATCGAAAAAGACGTTAGAGTTTTAATCATAACCGGAGATGGAGAGAAATCTTTTGTCGCCGGAGCAGACATCTCGGAAATGGCAAACCTAAACCAAGCTGAGGGTGAAGCCTTTGGAAAACGCGGTGCAGACGTGTTTAGAAAGATTGAGACACTTCCTATTCCCGTGATTGCAGCCGTTAATGGCTTTGCTTTAGGTGGCGGTTGCGAATTGGCAATGGCTTGCGACATAAGAATATGTTCAGCAAACGCAAGATTCGGTCAGCCTGAGGTCGGCTTAGGTATTGTTCCGGGATTCAGCGGAACTTATCGTCTTGCTAAACTCGTTGGAATGGGAATGGCAAAACAGCTTATCTTTACCGGCAAACCAATAAAAGCAGATGAAGCTTTGAGAATCGGATTGGTAAATGCTGTTTATGAACAAACGGAACTTATGAACGAAGCTGTTAAATTGGCTGAAAGCATAATTGTAAACGCTCCTTTGGCTGTTGCTTACGC
>JAGBSA010000003.1 GCA_017632095.1 Bacteroidales bacterium
CATCTGTAAGTTTCTTTCTAATGAACCATTTGCCGTTTAGTTCTTCCATAGGTATCATTGAGAAATCGAACATGAAGGTTACGGTTTTTCTTGCTGCGTCTGTCAATTCTGTTGCAGGCAATCCGCTCATCGCCCACATGAAAGACATACTCTTTGTTTTGTTTTCGAAAATCTTTGTTTCCCATTCGGTTGGTAATTGAGCCTCTGCAGGAATGTCTCCTGTCCAAGTAAGTTGGTATTTTACCGTTCCAACCCATTTACCTTGTTGAGCATTCAACTGAATTGACAATACGCTTAATACCAAAAGCGTAAATAAAAAGATGTGTTTTTTCATTGTTGTTATGTTTTTTGTTATTAGACCAATAATATCTTTAATTGGCAAAGATACAAATTATTTTTGATTCATTTATTTCTTGTTTTGCTTTTAAGGATAATTTGTTCGGATTATGCTACCTTTGTTTTGTTGAAGTTCTATAGTAATGCTGCCCGATATCTTTTCTTTTAGGTTTTCGTTATGACTGATTAACCCCACTGTTTTGTTTTCTTGTCGAAGTAATTTTAAGGATTCAAATATTAAATCCAAACATTCGTTGTCTTGAGTTCCGAACCCTTCATCTATAAAGAAGAACTCTTGATTTGAATTTGAGTTTAAGCGAATTGTATCGACCAAAGCTAATGCCATACATAAAGAAGCCTGAAACATTTGGCCGCCGCTGAGAGTTTTAATCGAACGACTTTTAGCACCATTCAAATAATCAATTATCTCAAAGTTCTTTTCTGAATTTCGGATTTCAAATTTGTTTTGACTGATTATTCGTAAGCGTTCATTGGCTTTTGAACATAATTGTTCCAAGTAAATACTCGATATGAATTGAACAAATTTATCGCCTTTTAACATTTTATCTAATTCTTTTATTCCCTCAAGACGAATATTCAATTTGTCGAATCGTTCTTGCACTGCTTGCTTTTCAGATAGCTTGTCTTTGAATTCTTTTATCTCTCCTTCGATTTTACCCTTTGATTCGAGCAGTGATTTCAATAAGTCGTTACTTTCTTTAAGCGTTGCTTTGTCTGCGTTTATTGTTTCGATTGAAGGCTCTTCTTTGTCAGAAATTTTGTTAAGCAGTTCGTTGTAGGAGTTTTCCAAATTGGTTTTTTGTTGTGAGAATTGTTCGATTCTCTCGCGTATTGTGGCGATGTTTAGATTCTTATTCAAGATTGCTTGCACTTGAGCCAAGTTTTCAAATTCGCTTTCTGCGATTGCTTCCCTTAAAACATTGTTATATTTCTCAAATTCTTGCTTCCACCTTTTCAAATTTTCTTCGCAATTTCCTAATATAGTTTCCAAACGAACTAACTCTTGATTTAAGAAATTTAACTCTTTGTTTCGTTTCTCTGTTTCTTGATTTCGTTTTTCTATTTCTTCGTTTCGTTGGGCACGAATCTTGATTAAAGATTCCGTATCATTATTTGAGTGTTTTTCTTTGAAATATGGGTCTATTTTTTCAGTGAGAGGCTTACTCATTCCTTCATATTTGGCAAGCTCTGTTTTGATGTTATTGATTTCGTTCTCAAGTTCGGTTAATCGTTTCAAATAACTGCTATACTCCTTTGAGACCTTACTTTCGTTATCTCTTAATTTGGCTATTTCCCTCTGCAAAAGAGCTTCGTTTTGTTCTATTTCTCTAATCTGTTCAGAAGAAAGGTCGCGATATTTCTCCCATACAAATTTATTAGAGTGAGATTCAATATCCGAAAATAAGGTTTCTACATTTTTCTTTTTGCTAATGATTTGTTTATTCAAAGAATCCAAGCTAAGCATGCCTGATTTTAACAAGTCCTTTTTAGAATTCAGCGTTTTGAGTTCTTCATTTATTTGTTTCAAATGTGAATCTACATTGGTCAAATTTGCTGGCGAAGGATGCGAAAGGCTACCGCACAATGGGCAAGGTTTGTTTTCTGTCAAATCCTTAGAATATTCACATAATGCCTTTTCGATTAAGTAGTTTGAACGTTTGTTTTCAGCTTCTAAAATGCTGTTTTCTAAACTTGAAAACATGTCTTTTAATATAGATTCATAGTCTGAATCTACCAATATGTCGATTGCTCTAAGAGTATCCTGCTTTTGTTTGCTCAAATCTTCTATTTCGCCTCTTAGTCTTTGCATTGAAGAATTCAAATTCTCTTTCTGCACAAACCAATTCTTAAAACCATTGAATTCTTCAAGATTTAGTCTTCGGTTTTCCTTATTTTTAATTTCCGTTTCCAAGAAAGATTTTTCTTTTTCCTTTTCCGCAGTCAGTATTTCTCCCTTTTGTTTGTTCCCTATTGCTTTTGAAAGTTCTGTTTCTTTCTTAGATTGTTGTAATTCTATCTTTCGTAAATCCAATAAGGCATCTATCTTCTCTATCTCTTGCATTGCCTCATCAGTCTTCTCGCTTTCCTGTTTTAAGACTTCCAAAGCTTTTTCCGCAATTTCGAATTTAGTCTTTGTTTCTTTTAATTGGGTTTGATAATAAGACTGTTTACTCTCTTCTGTCTTTATATCGCTTTCCGCCTTAGTGAAATTAGCTAAAGGTAGTTGGAATTTGTTTAATGCAATTTCATATTCATTCAACTCTTTTTTAAGATTGCCAATCTTGTCTTCTTCTTTTGCAATGCTTTCTTTTTGTGAGCAGACTTCGTGATAGCGTTTGAAATCATCAAATAGTTGTTTTGTATTTTTGAGTTGTTCTTCTAGTTTTTTATGTTTGTATTCTTGTTCGCTGTATTTTTGTTTTATGCTCTCTAAGTTTTGTTCTCTTTCTTCTAATCCTTCTTTTGAGTATGTTTCTAGTTGTCTTAGTTGTCCATCTTCAATATTGATTTGTGTTTCTGTTTGATTTTTGATGCTCTTAAGAGAATCCATTAAGTCGTAATCGTTCAATAGTGGAAATATTTGTTTAAGCATGGTCGTTCTTTCTTTGTCTGTGAGAGAGAAAAACTCTTGAAACTTCCCTTGAGGTATGATTACTATTCTGCAAAAGTTCTCATAAGATAGTCCGATTATGTTTTCGGCAGTAATTTCTTTGTTTAAAGCACGCCATTCTCCTTCTTCCTTTATGTAAAACTTGCTATCATTTACATGTCCGCTACTTCTGCGTTTCAAAATAGAAGTAGCAAGGTATCGTTTCACGAAAGATTCATATTAAAACTCTATTATAGCACGCTCACTCTGCAAGTTGATTAAATCAACTTGCCTTCCGGTGATTTTATCTAATCTTTGGTATAATGCAAATATGATAGCCTCTATGATAGATGACTTTCCACTTCCCGTTTTTCCAAATATTCCAAAAATGTCTCCTTTTGATAATTTCTCGAAATCAATTATCTGTTTTTCGCGATAAGAAAAAACTCCTTCAATACTTAGTTTAATTGGCTTCATTTTTGTGATTGATTATTTCTTGAAACAAATCGATAAGGGTTTGGTTTGGTTCTTGATTGGCATTATTGCTTTTGTAGTATTCCTTAAAAAGTTCTATTGGATTGTATTTTGCTTCAACTATTTTGCTTCTTTGTTCCGATTGTTCATTTCGGGAAGCTATTTCTGGTATTATTTGCAATAGATGTTCGTGTGCAGAATGTAGGGTAGTTGTTTCTTCGTAAGAAATTGCTTGTTCGGTGATTAGGTGTAGTAATACCCAATAGTCTTGATGTTGTTTCAACAATTGCAATGCGTCTTCGAAACCATGTGCAACTAAATTTTTGACTCTCTTGCCGCTTTCAATCTTTCGTTTATGAACAATTGGTTTGTTGTTAGGTTCTATTTCGACTATAAGGAAGTA
>JAGBSA010000050.1 GCA_017632095.1 Bacteroidales bacterium
CAAGAACCCAAAGTGTAGAACAGCTTCATCTGAGACAATATATAACCGATCTCTCCCCCATTCTTATCGTTCGAAATTACCAATTCCCCATTATCAAACCTAAACACACCACGCTTGATTGCATTCTGAATCATCTTTTCCAAAGGCGGAACATTCTTCTTTTTTGCTATCGATGTTTGAACAATCTCTCTTTGAGGAAAGCACGCTGCAATATATTGGCGTATTGTTTCGACAGACACAGATTTAATCTTGCATTTGTATGAGTAGAAATAAAGTTCCATTGTGCTGTGTTCTCGTTCCAAGTTCTCTTTTTTCAAGCCGAAAGACTTGTCTATGTTGCTATCAATTGCCTCATTCACCAATTGACTCCACACATATACCACCTGAGGTTGCAATTCTTCTATAACAGCACACAAAGACTTCGCAGCACTTTTGTTAATCGAAGCAGCATCTTCTCCAAGCGGAATTTCATCACATGGACTGAACCTTTGGTAGAAATTACAGAAAGCTACACTCTCCCAAAACTCCGCTTTCTGCTCACTATTCAAAGCTTTCTTGCTGTGTAACATATATCGGGTGAAGGCTGTGTAAGTCGGATAACGGGCTTCGTTAGAACAATAAGCACCAATCTCGATTATATTGCTGTTATGCAAACAAAGCACATCGTCGGGATTTGCTTCCACAGGAGCATTTCGGTAACATGGACAATTGTAATCCATTTCTTTCACCCTCTTTTCGTCGCAACAGAGTGTTTTATGCTCACATTGAAGATTGCAAACATGAAAAGCACCTACCACAAGCGTTCTTAAACCATTGAAACCCTTATGATAGTTTTGTCCAACTCTTGGTACAAAGAAATATTCCTTGCTCTTATCAGTCTTATTTCTCACTATAAAATCACGCTCTTTTGACTTTATCAAACGAAAGAAAGAATACATTGCGAAGATACACCTTTTTGCCGAATCTCACATATTTTCACGGTGTTTTCTTTCTTACTTTGGCTTTCGGATAATGCTGTTTGAATGACTTTGTTTTGCGACAAATTTGCGACAATTGCTTTTTCGGCTTGGTGGTTGAGTGTTTTCGGTGTAATTTTGCGGTGAAAGAAAATTGAGAATTCAAGTATAATTATTCACTAAACAAAAATTCAATATATGGGAACAAAAGAAGATATGTTTGAAAAGATGACAAACAACGCATCAGAGGCTGACATCAAGAAGATTGATGCAAAGATTGGAGGAATGAAACGAGGTAAGTTGGCTGAAATTTGGGATAAGGTTACTTTGCTTTACAAGTTTGTGAAAGATCCTTCGGCTCCTTGGACCGGCAAGGCTTTGGCTATTGGTGCGTTAATATATATGATAAGTCCGTTAGACGCCGTTCCGGATTTAACACCCATTGTAGGACTATTGGACGATGTTGCAATCATTGCTGCAGCAGTTGGAAAGCTTTCAAGCGAACTAAGAAAGTATAAGAATTAGTCGAGGTTTCATTAAAAACAATGCTTTATGTTTGAAGATGCAAACGAAATTCCAAGTTCTACCGGTAACGAAAACTTAGATATGGTTGTTGGTGGCATTAAAAAGGCTCTTCCTTTTTTCGAGAAGGCTTCTGATTTGCTTGCCGAGAAGATTGAAGATGGGATTGACAATCTAATGGATATTTTTTTCTAACAAAGTTTTAGTGTATGAATGACAAAGTTGTAAAGGGTGCAATAATGGTTGCAATTGGCGTATTGGCTGCAATGACTGCAAAAAAGCTTGCTGCACGCGGATTCTTCACCATTAAGAATTAGGCTTTTCGAAACAAGAGGGAAATAAGTCTTTGTTTTGGAAAATTAAATCGAAGAATTAAAAAATTGAATTCAAGTTTTAGAAAAATAAAACGGCGTTTCGTTGAGTGTGAAACGCCGTTTTGTTATTTTTCTTCGTTGAATTCTTCGTTCAAATATTGTTGTAGTTCTGTTAAAGTCAAGCCTTGGGTTACTTTTCCTTGTTTTGCGACGGATATTTTGCCTGTTTGCTCGCTGACAATCACCGAAATAGCATCGGTTTGTTCTGTTATGCCTATTGCAGAACGATGTCTTA
>JAGBSA010000051.1 GCA_017632095.1 Bacteroidales bacterium
ACTCTATTCAGTTAAGCTACGTGGCCATTCTGCTTTTTGCGAGTGCAAAGGTACAACTTTTTTTGATTCCGACAAATGAATCTGCGTTTTTTTTGATTCTTTTTGTTTTTTACTACGCTAAACTTGCTTTTCAAAGTTGTAAACCTTTTGATGTAACTCCTTGATTATAGAGTGATAACATTCTTTTGAGATTTCTTCTTTGGATTTTGTCATTATCAACATTGGAACGCTTTGTTTTGTCTTGTCGTATGGGGGTTGTACGTAATTATAAGGCTGCGGAGCGAATCCATGTCTTTGATAAAATTCCATTCTACGCTTTGCTAATGCGTTTTCAGGAAGTTCTATTTCAAGAACTATTGGTTTTGAAAACGTGTTTACTAGTTCTGTTAATATCTTTGAGCCTATTCCAAGACCTCTTTTTTCTTCTTGGGTGGCAAAATGTTCAATGTAGACAAACGTATCAAAGTTCCAGTAGCTTAAAATCCCGATTACATCACTCTGATTGTTTGTTATGATGCAAAAATCTAATTCTGTATTTTTGTCTAAGGCCTTGATGAGGTTGAAATCTCTGCGTTCATCTTCGGGAAACGAGCTTTCGTAAATCTGTCTTGCAGATGAGATATAAGTAGATTTTGATTCCGATTTGTCGGAATAAAGATGTTCTAATTTGATTGTTTGCATAGGGAATGTTATTATTGCAATTCTCTGCAATCTTTGACCATTTGCACCAAAAATTCTCTTGCTCTAAATAACTTAGCTTTGACTGTGCCGATAGGGATTTGTAGTTGTTCTGCTATTTCTTCGTATGTGTTTTCGTCAAAATAACGTAACTCTATAAGAACTCGGTAATGTGGTTTGAGTTTTGCTACTATTTCTCGCATTGCAACTTTCTTTTGTCTATCTATAATCATTTCTTCGGGATCCAATGTTTCCGATGGAATGTTTATTCCAACCTCTTCACCGTCTATGTCTGAGTATAGGTTGTCCATTGATACAGTTGGCGTACGTCTTTTCCTTATAAAGTCAATGCAATTATTGGTTGCAATACGGAATAACCAAGTGCTGAATGCGAAATTTGGGGTATATGATTCTATTGATCTGAAGGCTTTCCCAAATGCTTCTATGGTTAAATCTTCTGCATCGGTGGTGCTGCCTGTCATCTTCAAAAGCATGTAATACACAGGCTCACGATAGGTGTTCATAAGAGCGGCATAGGCTTTCTGATCGCCTTTATCTCTCGCTCTTATCACCAAATCATAGTCCTTTTCTGCTTTTTCTGATAACTTAATACCAACCTCCATTATACCTTCTTTGTGAACAATGATACTAATCTTATTCTTGCGTTGAAAAATAAAAAGTATATTTCAAACAATGGTGCAAAGATAAAAATTCTTTTGATTCCTAAGCATCTGCAAGTCTTGAAATATATTGTTATTTGCAAGATAAATTTTAGCAATAAGGCAATTAAGAGGTATTGATAAGGGAATGAAATAAGTGCTAAAGTAGCCCCAAATAGGTAAAACAGAGTTGTAGTCCATGGTAATATGGAAAGGAAAAACTTAGTTGCTGGTTTGTATTGTTTGTATGTTTGAATACGATTTTTCTTTTCAGATTTCCAATCTTTGAATGTTCGTTTTGTTGATGTTGTTACAAAACTTTCTGGTTCTAATGCAACTGTTGTGTTTTTTGAGGTGGCTGTATCTTTAATGAAAATGTCATCTTCCCCAAGTGTTATATTATAGTGTTTGGTGAATCCTCCGACTTTGTAGAACAAGTCTTTATGATAAGCAATGTTTCTACCATCTCCTCGGTATGGTTTTCCGGATAGAGCCAAGCCCATAAAGTTCATAGCTGTTGTTGCGTTGTCATATTGTAGTATGTTGTTGAAAAAACCTTTGCATTTTTGAAAACGGCTGAACCCGATAACGATTTGATGTTCTTCATCAAAGTGTGAGGCCATGTATTTCAACCATTCAAAGCCTTGTGTTTGGCAGTCGGCATTGCTAAATATCAAATGGTCGTATTTTGCTGACTTTACACCCAAGGATATTGGGAATTTTTTACCACGAAACTTGTTTACATTTTCAACAATGTTTACAACCTTGAGGTTAGTGTAGAGTTTAGAGAAGGCTTTCAAAATATACTCTGTCTCGTCTGTAGAAGCGTCATTGACAACTATTACTTCAAATTCAGGATAATCTTGTTCCAAGAAAAAACCTAGCCTTTCTTTAAGATTGTATTCTTCGTTTTTGGTTGCTATTATTACAGAAATTGGTGGTAAAACTTCGTTTTGTTTTGGTGAAGTCAAGTTTTGTTTCTTTCTTTTGAAGAATAATTTTCCGTAAACGGCAAAATAATAAACCGTTTGAATGATAAGCATCAGCGCAAGAGCTCCTAATAATACCCAAACCAAAGTTGTTGGTCGATATTGTAAAAATTCCATGATAGTATTCAATTTTTTAGGCAAAAATATCCTTTATTCGAGTTTTAGCACTACCTTTGTACAAAAAAATTATAAACTCTTATTGTTGATAACTCGAAGATGAAATTTGAACTACTCTATGTTTCAGACGATTGTAAGGCGCGTGCAGGCGTTATAGAAACTGATCATGGTAAAATAGAAACACCAATTTTTATGCCGGTTGGTACAATTGGTTCAGTAAAAGCTGTTCATAGGAACGAACTTGAAAGTCAGATTAACGCACAAATAATACTTGGTAACACATATCACCTATATTTACGTCCAGGACTTGATGTCATTCGTCAGGCAGGAGGAATACAAAAATTCAATTCATGGAATAAACCAATGCTTACCGATAGTGGCGGATTTCAAGTCTATTCTTTAGGAGACAGACGCAAGATTACTGAGGAGGGTTGCGTATTTCGTTCTCACATTGATGGCTCTAAGCATATATTTACACCGGAAAAGGTAATGGATATTGAAAGGACGCTCGGTGCAGACATTATTATGGCTTTTGATGAGTGTACTCCATATCCGTGTGAGTACAATTATGCTAAAAAATCTTTGGAACTGACAAATCGTTGGCTTGACAGATGTGTTAAAAGATTTAATGAAACAGAATGCGAATATGGTTACAAACAAACTTTGTTTCCAATCGTTCAAGGAAGTGTTTATGGCGATTTGAGAAAGAAAAGTTGCGAATATGTAGCATCAATGGATTGTGAGGGGAATGCAATAGGCGGTTTGTCTGTTGGAGAACCCGTGGAAATGATGTACGAATTGACTGAGTTGTGTTGCGATATACTTCCTAAGGAAAAGCCTCGTTATCTTATGGGTGTTGGAACTCCGATCAATCTTTTGGAAGGAATCGCTCGCGGTGTTGATATGTTCGATTGTGTAATGCCTACAAGAAATGGACGAAACGCTATGTTGTTCACAAGCGAAGGTATTATGAATATGAAAAATGAAAAATGGAAGAATGACTTTTCGCCAATTGACATAAACGGAACAGCAGAAGTTGACCATGTTTATACTAAAGCATATTTACGACACTTATTTGTATCTCAAGAAATTCTTGCATTACAAATAGCAAGTATTCATAATCTTAGTTTCTATCTTGAATTGATGAGACAGGCTCGCGAACATATTTTGATGGGAGACTTTTTGAGATGGAAGAATATAATGGTAGAGAAGTTGGGAAGAAGGTTGTAGCACAATAATGAGAAGAAATAAGAAATACATTATAGCAAACATACTTGATGTTTACATAACAAAGAAACTTCTTATGACGTTCTTTGTTGCAGTGGCATTGATTAGTATGATTATCATAGTGTTTGACCTATCCGAAAAGCTAGATGACTTTATTGCAAATCAAGCTCCGATTAAGGGTTTGATATTTGACTACTATCTAAACTTTATTCCACATTTCTTAAATATGTTTGGCTATTTGTTTTTCTTTATTTCAGTAGTTTTTATTTGTTCTCAGCTCGCTTCGCGTAGCGAAACTATTGCGATATTAAGCAGTGGTGTGAGTTTCGCTCGTTATTTACGACCTTTTATTGTATGTGCTATTTTCGTAGGACTTATAAATCTTTGGCTAAGTAATGTTTTGATTCCTGCTGTAAACGTGCCTAAATTAAATTTTGAAAAGACTTATTATCGTAATCCTTACTATAATCAATTCTACAACATTCACATACAAACCGAAAACGACAAACAAGTGTATGTACAACGCTATAATAACACGAAGACAACAGGATATAAGTTTACATTAGAAACAATCAAGGATAAGAAAGTTTGTCAGAAAATATCAGCTGAGGAAATTGTTTACGATTCTCTTGCAAAGGATTGGGTAATGCAAAACTACCAAATTCGAAATATTGATGGTATGAAAGAGAATATTGAGATTGGAGCAAGTAAACATATAGATATTGGATTAGTTCCAAACGATTTCAACCTTAATCAAGTAAAAACCGAAGTGTTAGACTATAAGCAGTTGAACGAAGTTATAGAAAGAGAAAAGATGCGAGGAAGTAGTATTGTGACAGAACTAGAGGTGGAGAAATATCAAAGACTGCTAAATCCACTTGCTTATATCATATTGACCATTATAGGTGTTGCATTGTCATCTGAAAAGAAGCGTGGAGGAATGGGATTAAACCTTGCATTCGGAATAACTTTGGCTTTCAGTTTGATTATGTTTATGAAAATGACTCAAGTTTTTGCAACAAACGCCGACCTTCCTGCAATAGTAGCTGTTGCTTTGCCGTTATTCATTTATGGAATCATCGCAACCATTCTTGTAGTTAAAGCACCAAAATAAAGATTCAACAGACTAAAATAAAGAGCTATGATAAACGAATTTATGACTAAGATAATGCAGAAAAGAATCCGTCAGATAGAGCATTATATGCAAAATCCGATTGATGTACAGACCGAAGTCTTACAAGTGTTGATTCATTCTGCACGAAATACTATTTGGGGACAGTTTTATGACTATAAAAGCATATCTAATTGGGAAGAATTTAATCGAAGAGTTCCTGTAAACGATTACGAAGGTCTTCGTCCGTTTTTTGATAGAATCAGGGCAGGTGAAGACAATGTATTGTGGCCTTCGCAAATAAGATGGTTCTCTAAGTCATCGGGTACAACTTCTTCAAAATCCAAATTCATACCTGTAAGTGAGGAATGTTTGAATAACTGCCACTACAAAGGGGGAAAAGATATGCTTTCTCTATATTGCAATAATAACCCTGACACTAAGGTGTTCTCTGGAATGAATCTTGCACTTGGAGGTTCTAGACAAGAAAATGATCTTAATAAAGACATATTCTGCGGAGATGTTTCTGCAATTCTCATAGACAACTTACCTTTTTGGGCTGAATTATACAGAGTTCCAAAGAAAGATATTGCACTTATGCCCGAATGGGAAAGCAAGTTGGAAAAGATGATTGAAGCAGTAATTCCTGCAAACGTTGTTAGTCTTTCGGGAGTTCCTTCTTGGATGATGGTATTGCTCAAAAAGATAGAAGAGAGAACAGGAAAGAAAATAATGGATATTTGGCCTGAGTTAGAAGTTTATTTTCATGGTGGCGTAAGTTTTGTTCCTTACAGAACGCAATTTGAAGAGATTTTGCCAAAAGGAATAAACTACATGGAGACTTATAATGCTTCTGAAGGCTTTTTTGGTTTGCAAGATAGGAGTGACTTAGATAGCATGCTATTACTTTTGGATAATGGAATATATTATGAATTTATTCCTATGGATCAAATAGACAGCAGCTCGCCTAAGGTAGTTAATCTTTCAGAAGTTGAAGTTGGCAAGAATTATGCAATGTTAATTTCTACCAATGCAGGTTTGTGGAGATATATGATTGGAGATACAGTAATGTTTACAGAAAAGACTCCTTTCAGATTCAAAATCACGGGAAGAACAAAAAACTTCATCAAC
>JAGBSA010000052.1 GCA_017632095.1 Bacteroidales bacterium
AAGGTCTTTTTGTTATCAACTTCGAGAATGCAAGCAAAGCAATAAACTCTTGGGCTGCTAAGATACTTGAAGTAGAAGGATTGGGAGATATTGAAGAGGCTAAGGCATATTCTGAAAAGAACGGAAAGATTCGTCCAAGCCTTCAAACATCTTTGGACAAAATCAACAGCTTAGGAATACCTAAGGACATAAGATTTGAACAAGGTAGAAAGGTTTTAGGATTATAATTGCGTGATGGAAATTGCAGTATTAGGCAGTGGCAGTTGGGCAACAGCAATAGTAAAAATCGCTACTCAAACTCACCAAAAGGTTTATTGGTGGGTAAGAGAACAAGAAATAGTAGACGGGGTTAAGCAATTCGGACATAACCCCCTCTATTTGAGAACTTGTTCTCTTGATACAGATCGTATATTCATTTCAACAGATTTACGAGAAATTGTATCAAAAACAAGAAACATCATCTTGGTTATTCCAGCTGCTTTTGTGGCAAGAAGTTTGCAGACTCTAAGTGCAGAAGATTTAGAAGGTAAACGTATAATCTGTGCGACAAAAGGCATTATCCCTGAAACAAACCAAATAGTCGCTGATTTCTTACACGACTCTTTTGGATTAAAAGAGGAAATGCAGGCAGTGGTTAGCGGACCTTCTCATGCAGAAGAAATAGCCCAAGAAAGAATGACTTATCTTACCGTAGGCTCTGTTGATAATGATTTTGCAAAAGAGATAGCTGAGGCTTTGAATTGTCGTTTCGTTAAAACCATAACCTCAAATGATGTCAGAGGAATCGAATATGGTTCAGTTATGAAAAACATCTATGCACTTGCAGCAGGAATTGCTCGTGGTGCAGGCTACGGAGACAATTTTATTGCAGTGCTTATAGCTAATGCAGCACAGGAAACAGAACGTTTTCTCAACATTGCCGCTCCTCAAACAAGAGATACGAACTGCTTTGTCTATCTTGGAGATTTGCTTGTTACCGCTTACTCACAGCATAGCCGCAATCGCACTTTCGGACAAATGATTGGGCAAGGCTATTCCGTCAAATCAGCACAATTAGAAATGGCTATGGTTGCAGAAGGTTACTATGCTGCGGCTTGTATCCACAAAGCTAATGAGACAATGCAAGTAGATATTCCAATAGCAGAAGCAGTCTATAGAATATTATATGAAAGGGCTTCGGCAGATGCGGAGTTAAAAAATCTAAGTGCACAATTCAGATAGAAAGAAAGCCGAAAGAGAATATGTCTTTCGGCTTTCTTCTTTTGCTGACTTAAAACTTTCGAATAATCAAATTTGAATTTCTTTTGCTAATTTTTTGAATCCATTTTAGCGAAACGGCGTTTCAGTAATAACGAAACGCCGTTTTAATTTTCTAAAACGAAGAAAGAAAAAATTAAAACTTCGTTTTAGTAAACCTATCTTTTTGAGTTGTTTAATTGACTAAATGTTTTCCAATACCGACTCGATTAGTTGCTCCATCGAATCGTGATAATTGCTTCCAAATTTGCCAGATGTTCTTCCTGCAATGACGTTACAAACAGTCAGAGTCTTGTGTCCGAGCATCGAACCGAGAGCATAGAGTGCTGAAGTTTCCATTTCATAATTCATTGCTTTCAATCCATTGAACGAAAAATCTTTCAGTTTTTGGTTAATCTTTGAATCGCTTGTCTGTAAGCGTATTTGTCTTCCTTGAGATGCGTAAAAACCGGGTGCTGTTATCGTTATACCTTTTTGCATATTTGAAGCAATCTTTTGCAAGAGGCTTTCATCGCCTTTTATTGCGTAAGGGATAGGCAGATTCTTGCTCCAAAGACATTGTTTGCAAAACTCATCAACGAGTTCTTTTTGATTGACAGTTTCTAAATCCTTGTAATAGTGAGCTAAACCATCGATTCCGATTGCGTATTCAGAGACTACATGCGAGCCAATTTCCAAATCTTCTTGCAAAGAGCCACATGTGCCTATTCTTACCAAGTTCAGACTTCGGTGTTCTTGCTTTATCTGTCTTGTTTGCAAATCTATATTCGCACAAATGTCGAGTTCGTTTACTACAATATCGATACAACCCACTCCCATGCCGGTAGAAATCACCGTTATAGGCTTTCCGTTATATTCTCCGCTGCAACTGACTATCTCTCTATTGTTTGTTCGATTGCTTACTTTGTTTAGACGTTTTGCAATCAAATCAACCCTTGCCGGATCTCCAACTAAAATTACCCTATCTGCGAGTGCTTCGGGTTTTATCCTTATATGGTAAGGTGTTCCGTCGTTTGCCAATACCAATTCCGAAGAATACAAATGTTTATTCATAATTTTGTTTTGTTTTTACTTTGATTAACGAAAACTATGTGCAATTTATTTTCATAAGCATTCTTTGCTTAGAGTTAATTTAACTAACTTTGCAAATTGTATAATTTGGAAAAAACACTCGACTTATGACGAAAAAGCAAAATGTAGAAATAATGTCTCCCGTTGGATCTTACGAAGCTCTTTATGCAGCTATGGAAGCGGGTTGTAATAGTGTGTATTTTGGTGTGGAAGGCTTGAATATGCGTTCTCGTTCGGCGAATAACTTCACTATTGAGGACTTACGAAAAATTGCATCAATAGCTCAAGAAAACGGAGTTAGGACTTACCTTACATTAAACACCGTTGTGTATGATTCAGAGATGGATTACATGAAAAGTATCCTCAATGCAGCAAAAGATAGTGGAGTAAGTGCGGTGATAGCAGCTGATTTGGCTGTGATACAATACGCAAACGAAATCGGCTTAGAGGTACATCTATCTACTCAATGCAACATTACAAACAGGGAAGCGGTGAGATTTTTCTCCAAATTTGCAGATGTGGTTGTTACAGCGAGAGAATTAAGCCTGCAACAGGTGAAAGAGATTACTCAATGGATAGAAGAAAACGACATAAAGGGACCTAACGGCAGGCAATTGGAGATAGAGTGTTTTGTTCACGGAGCTTTGTGTATGGCAGTGAGCGGAAAATGCTACATTTCTTTGGATAACGCCAACAGCAGTGCCAATAGAGGAGCTTGTTTGCAGTATTGCCGTCGTCCATACAAAGTAACAGACTTAGATGGTGGCA
>JAGBSA010000001.1 GCA_017632095.1 Bacteroidales bacterium
AAACAAGGTCCGAAAAAGTGCAAACTTACTATCAAAAATTTTCCACGACTTGATAATCCGATTATCACAGCGTGATAACTCCATTATCACAAAGAGATAATACCATTATCACGGTGTGATAGTACCATTATCACGCCTTGATAATACTATTATCAGTAAGTGGTAATACCATTATCGGTAAGTGGAGAAATTCCAAGAGTAAGGAAACGCATTCGGAAACCTCTCCGCGAATCTCGCAACTCTTGTTGTCTTGTTGTCTCGTTGACTTGTTGTCCTTTGAAATCAGCTTTTGCGACTTCGCGAACTTTGCGAGAGATTAATATTGTCGGTTTATGAAATTGTTATATTTTTGTAGGTGGAAAATTTAATAATCGTTTTGTTTATGAAAAGAATAGTATTTTTTCTTTGTACTCTATTATGTGCAAATGTGCTTTTAGCACAATCATTCTTTACAATAGGAGATTTAACCTATCATGTAATTACTCCAACCAAGGTAGAAGTAATGAAATGCGATACTTCTGCTACTTCGGTTGCTATTCCGGAAACAGTAATACACGAAGGAATAACCTATACCGTTCATAAAATTGGAGACTATCAAATAGTTAGTGAAAGAGGTATAACTACTTACTATGGAGCATTCCAATTTTGTAAGAATTTAACCTCTATAACCATTCCTAATAGTATTGTTTCTATTGGTGATTGTGCTTTTTATGGTTGTGAAAATTTAACTTCTATAACAATACCAAATGGAGTAGAATCTATTGGACAGCACGCTTTTTTGCGTTGTAATAATTTAACTACGGTGACGATTCCAAATAGTGTTAAATATATTCTACATTATGCGTTTGGTGAGTGTAATAATTTAACTGCTGTTGAAATTCCCGCAGGTGTTATTAGAATTTGCGAAGGAGCATTCGCAAAATGTAGTAATTTAACTACGGTAATTATTCCAAATAGTGTTGAAATTATTGAAGAAAGTGCTTTCCAAGAATGTATATCTTTGCAAAATGTTACTTGTTTGGCTACAACTCCGCCAGAACTTTCGGGTAATATGATTTTCCCTTTTCCAAATACAGCAATTTTAACTATTCCTTGTGGAACATTTAGTGCATACGATGATCAACGTAATAATTGGGAATACTTTTTTGAAGATAGAATAGTAGAAAAATGCGATAATACTAATTTAGAAGATGTAGAATTTGAAAATCTTTCTTTCTTCCCTAACCCGACAAACAGTAAAGTTTCTTTCAGCCAAGCGATAGAAAAGATAGAAGTTATCGACCTGAGCGGAAAGACTCTTCAATCTTACGAAAACGCAAACGAAATAAACATCGAAGCTTTGCCTGCGGGAGTATATCATTTGAGAATGACTATAGGAGACAAAATAACGACAAGAAAAATAATTAAAGAATAGTTTCAAATCCCTATTCTTATACATTATATATATAAGGTAAACAAAAACGAGCGTTCGACTTGCTTTTGCATTTGCGAACGCTCGTTTTGTGTTTTGCAAATCGGCATAACTGACACTGAAAAGCTGGTTCGGATATGACATCTTGTCATATTATTGAGTTTGGAACGGATTTTGATGTATTGAAAGCGTAGATCACGATATTTAATCATTAAACAAAAATACTGAAATGAAAGGTTCGATAAACGTAAAGACGGAAAACATTTTCCCTGTCATTAAAAAATTTCTTTATTCCGACCACGAGATTTTCTTGCGTGAGATTGTGTCAAATGCAGTCGATGCAACACAAAAACTAAAGACGCTTTCGTCGCTTGGAGAGTTTAAGGGCGAGTTCGGAGACTGCACAATAGATGTGAAAATCGATGAGAAAGCAAAGACTTTGACCGTTATAGACCGAGGAATCGGTATGAGCGAAGAAGAAGTCGAGAAATACATTACTCAAATCGCTTTTTCGGGAGCTGAAGAGTTTGTTGAAAAATACAAAGGTAAGAGTGAATTGGAGGCAAATGCCCTTATCGGACACTTCGGACTTGGTTTCTTTTCTTCATTCATGGTGTCTGACTTGGTTGAAATCAGAACTAAATCGTTCAAAGATACACCTGCCGTTCATTGGACTTGCGATGGAAGCACCGAGTATAACATTGAAGAATGCGACAAGACAGACAGAGGAACTGAAATCATAATGCACATCGATGAAGACTCTGCGGAATTTTTGCAAGAGCACAGAATACTCGAGCTTTTGAACAAATACTGCAAGTTTATGCCTGTTGCAATTCGTTTTGGAGAGGAAAGCGTTTGGGAAGACAGCGAAACAGAAAAAGATGAGAACGGAAAGGCAAAACGAGTTGAAAGAAAAAAGGACAGAATCATAAACGATACGAATCCTCTTTGGAAGCAAAAGCCTGCCGACTTGAAGGATGAGGACTACAATGCTTTCTTCCACAAGTTGTATCCTATGAATTTCGATGAACCTTTGTTCCATATACATTTGAATGTCGATTATCCGTTCAACTTAACCGGCGTTTTATACTTTCCGAAAGTAAAGAAGAACATAGATCCTAACAGAGATAAGATTCAATTGTACTGTAACCAAGTGTTCGTTACTGATAGCGTTGAAGGGGTTGTTCCAGAGTATATGATGTTGCTAAGAGGCGTTTTGGATTCTCCTGATATTCCTTTGAACGTTTCTCGTTCCTATTTGCAGGCTGATGGAAACGTTAAAAAGATTTCTTCTCACATTTCAAAGAAAGTTGCAGAGAAATTGGAGCAAATGTATAAGGATAATAAGGAAGAGTTCTTGAAGAAATGGGATGACCTTTCCATATTTATAAAGTATGGAATGATTAGCGACGAAAAGTTCTACGAGAGAATGAATCGAGTATGCCAATTGAAGAATGTTGATGGCGAATATTTCTCTTTTGAAGAATACAAAGCAAAAATAGAAAACAATCAAACCGATAAGGATAAGAAACTCGTTTATCTTTATGCTCAAAATGTGGAAAACCAATATCCATACATTCAAGCGGCGAAAGACAAGTCTTATGATGTGTTGCTGATGGACGGAATTTTGGATAGCCACTTTATTCAGGCGTTAGAGCAGAAGTTTACCGATGTTAGATTTGTCAGAATCGACTCCGATACAATCGAAAAGCTTATTCCGAAAGATGAAGTTGTGCCTTCGAAGTTGAATGAGGAAGAATGCAAGAAGGTAAAAGAAATGGTAGAGATGATATTCGACAAAGATAAATTTACCATTCAAACAGAGAGCATGGAGCAATCAGCACAGCCGTTCACGATTACTCAAAACGAATTCATGAGACGAATGAAGGAAATGAGCGAAATGGGAGGCGGTATGGCGTCTTTCTATGGTGAAATGCCGGAACATTATAATCTTGTTGTGAATACAAATCACGAAATCATATCTCAGGTTTTGAACGAACAGGATTCTGAAAAGCGTGTTCAGATATTGAGCCAATTGAAAGACCTTGCTTTGTTGCAACAAGGACTTTTGAAGGGAGAGGCTTTGGACAGCTTTATCAAAAGAAGTGTTCAAATAATTAAATAATCTGAAATTTAGTTTGGTTTTTCTGATAGCTTGTTTCGCTAAATTGTTTTCAAGAAACAAAAAATTGTTTTCAAGAAATAATTTTACGAAACAAGCTTTTGTTTTTTCAGATTCAAGTATTATCTTTGCAGAGTGAAATTCAAGCAAAAGAATTTGTTATGATATTTTTCCCAAACTGTAAAATAAATCTCGGATTAAGCATTGTAGCCAAGCGAAATGATGGTTTCCATGAGATAAAATCTGTTTTTTATCCTGTGGATTTGTGTGATGCGTTGGAGATTCGTCCAAGTGATGAGGCGGAAAGTAGATTTGAACTTACGGGTTTGGATATTGGAGAAAGCAATTCGGAGGATAATCTTTGCATGAAGGCGTTGCGGTTGTTGCAAAAAGATTATCCGCAAATCGGAAATGTGAATATGCACTTGCATAAAACGATTCCGGCATTTGCAGGCTTAGGAGGAGGAAGCTCTGATGCTGTGAGTGCGTTGCGATTGTTGGATTTTGTGTATTCTCTTTCGCTTTCAAAAGATGAACTCTTGAAATATGCAACATCTTTAGGCTCAGATTGTGCGTTCTTTGTTGAAAACAGTCCGATGTATGTAAGTGGTAGGGGAGAGAAAATGCAAAAGTGCAATTTAAGTCTTGAAGGTAAGAGTGTTGTTTTGGTAAAACCGAATATCAGAATTTCGACCAAAGAGGCTTATTCTTGCGTTCGACCAAAGCCGACGGAGGTTGATTATGAGGATTTGCCTGATTTGAGACTTTGGAAAGATGTCTTGAAAAACGATTTTGAAGATTCATTGTTCCCTAAATATCCGGTGCTTTCCGAAATCAAACAAATGTTGTACGATAATGGTGCTTTGTATGCATCGCTTTCGGGTAGTGGAGCAACGGTTTTTGGAATCTTTGAAAAAGAAATTGATTTGGAGAGACTAAAGCAAGGAGATGATACGTTTATTTGGCAAGGTGTTTTAAGATAACAAATAATAAAAAATATAAAACTAACAACTATGAGTGAATTATTGAATTTAGAACCTAAGGGTTTGTGGAAACATTTCGATAAGATTTGTTCTATTCCTCACCCATCAAAGCATGAGGAAAAGATTGTTGCGGCTTTGGTTGATTTTGCTAAGGCTAACAACATCGAATATAAGATTGACGAAACCGGAAACTTGATTATGCGTAAGCCTGCTTCGAAAGGAATGGAGAATCGCAAAGGTGTGATTTTG
Source organism: Bacteroidales bacterium (assembly GCA_017632095.1). Classification (GTDB taxonomy): domain Bacteria; phylum Bacteroidota; class Bacteroidia; order Bacteroidales; family P3; genus Onthomorpha. Next base: position 4,766 of record JAGBSA010000001.1, read on the forward strand.
CAAGCTCACGTTGATATGGTTCCTCAGAAGAATAACGACACTAAACACGACTTTGAGAACGACCCTATTTTGCCTCGCATCGAAGGAGAATGGATTAAGGCTACCGGAACTACGCTTGGAGCAGACAATGGTATAGGTGTAGCTGCGGCATTGGCTGTTTTGGAAGACAAAGAACTTGTTCACGGACCAATAGAAGCTTTGTTTACAATTGACGAAGAAACAGGTATGACAGGAGCTTTTGGTTTGAAAGCAGGAGAATTAGAAGGTGATATTCTATTGAACTTAGACTCTGAAACAGAAGGAGAATTGTATGTTGGTTGTGCAGGAGGTATAGATGCGACAATAAGATTCGACTTTAAGAAAGAAGCAATGCCTTCATCTTATTCAGCATTTGAATTGACAGTTAAAGGAATGAAGGGCGGACACTCAGGAATGGATATAATTCTTGGAAGAGGTAACGCCAATAAGACTTTGTTCAGAATATTGAAAGCTTTGGAAGCGGTTGATGTTCGCTTAGGAAACATCAATGGAGGCAGCCTTAGAAATGCTATACCAAGAGAAGCATTCTGTACAATAGCAGTTCCAACTGACAAAGCTCAAGAAGCAATGAATATTGTAAAGGAATTGGAAGCTGTTGTTAAGAGTGAACTTTCTGCAGTTGAACCTGATTTGGTTATAACAATGACAGAGGCTTCTTCTTGTGAGTTTGTAATGGATACAGATGCAGCAAAGAGAGTTGTGAGAGCTATTTATGCTTGTCCAAATGGAGTTTACAGAATGAGCGATTCAATGGAAAATCTTGTTGAAACTTCATCTAACTTGGCTATTGTTAAGACAGACGGAGACCAAATCTTGGCTTGTGCATTGTTAAGAAGTTCAGTTGATACAGCAAAAGCTGATTTCGCTGAAATGATGGCAAGTGTTATCGAGTTGGCAGGAGGAAATATTGAATTTGCAGGCGGTTACCCTGGTTGGAAACCAAATATGCAATCACCAATTTTGGAAACTATGACTTCTACATACAAGAAGATGTTTGGCAGAACACCGAAAGTGATGGCTATTCACGCAGGTTTGGAATGCGGATTGTTAGGAGGAGTTTATAAGAATTGGGATATGATTTCATTCGGACCAACAATCCAAAATCCACATTCACCTGATGAAAGAGTGAATATAGCTTCAGTTAAATTATTCTGGGAATACTTGACAGAAACTCTAAAAAATGTTCCAACGAAATAAGGATATATTACAATTAAAACAACAATGCCCTTCTGCAAAATTTGCTAGAAGGGTGTTGTTGTTGCTTTTTATTTTTCTGAATATTTGTTCTGTAAATCTTAATGCTCAATATAAAATATCGGCTAATGATGATAGCGATATAAAATGGCGAGAGATAAAAACAGAACGTTTTAGTATTGTCTTCCCTGATTATTATGAGGCGAGCGCTCAGCGATTGGCTTTAGCCTTAGATACATTGACTTTTCATATAGGAAAATCGCTTGGAACAGAAGTTCCGAATATGCCGATACTTCTTCATACCAACGGTAGTAAATCTAATGGTATGTTAGCGTGGGCTCCAAAGAGAATAGAGTTTTGGACAACCACTCCTCCAACTCATAATGCCTATCCATGGAATTGGCAATTGGCTATACACGAATATAGACACGCTTGCCAAAGACAAGGAATGAGCAAAGGCGTAACCAAGTTTTTGGGAGATATATTCGGAGAGCATGTTATTGGAGGTGCGTCTGCGTTGGTCCTTCCTTTGTGGTTTATGGAGGGAGATGCGGTTGCGATTGAGACAGCAATGTCTCCGACCGGTAGAGGGCAGACTCCGGAGTTCAAAATGGAGTTAAAGGCTCAGCTATTGGAAAAAGGATCTTATGACTTCGATAAAGCCAAACTTGGTTCGAGAAAAGATTTTGTGCCAAACTCCTATGTGTTTGGGTATTACGTTACTGCATTTTCTCGTTATTTGTATGGAGGAGATGTGTTTGCAGAGATACTAGATGCGACAGCAAAAAAATGGATGATAGGAGCTTTCTTTAATAAAACAGAATCTCGTTCCTACAAACTTAAAAAGGTGTATGAACAAATGGTAGATACACTTCAATTTGTTTGGGGCAAAGAACGTAGTGATTGGTTGAAAGAAGGCAATATCTCTGTGACGAAAGATTTTAATATTACAAAAAAACAATATAGCAATTATACGAATCCTATAGAAGTAGGCAAGGATAGCGTTTTGGCATTGCAAACAAATATGGACGATTTGCAAACATTAGTCCTTATAACAAAAGAAGGAATGGAGCCTCTTGAGAGAATGCCATACTTAAAGCACGCTTACTTTGATTATAGAGACGGAAAGATTCTTTATACTCAAGATGCGATAAATCATCGTTGGGAACAACAGAATTATTCCGACATAATAGAATACGACATTAAAACAAAGAAAAGCAGAACTTTGACTTCAAAGACTGTATTCTTTAATCCAATTTATAATCCTCAAGATTCATCATTGTTGGCGGCTGTAAAAGTAGATAAAAACGGCAATCAATCTTTGGTGGTTTTGCATTCTGATAGTTCGTTCTTCGCAACAAAAGGTTCGTTTGAAAGAAATAAGAAACTCTATCTAACATCTATTGTGTCGAAAGATGATGTTGCATTTTCGTTTCCTTGTTGGAGTGAAAATGGAATGGAGTTATATGTTATCGAAAGCTCTCTTCAAGGAAAAAGTATAGCTCAATACGATATTCAAACAAATGAAAGGATAGAGATAACCTCTCCTTCGTTTGAGGATATTAGTCGATTGAAAATTCATAATGGCAAGTTGTACTTCATAAGAGACGTAAGAGGAAAGTATGAGCTTGTAAGCATTGATTTGAATAGTGGAATGGCTTGCTTGGAAACCAATACCGAATACGGAATCTCTACATATTCGTTCTTAAATGAAGAATCATTGGATAGGAGTGAGGCAATGTTGCTTTCAACTTATAATTCCGATGGTTATAAGCTTGTAAGTACAAAATCATTAGGGCTTTCATTTGATTTGAATGAGAAAAATCCAGACCAAATCTTTGTTTCGCAATTACGAAAAGAAGAATCATTTTGCTTAAATGAAGAGTCTGTAAATTCAAACAAAGGTTTATATGAAAGCAAACCTTATTCCAAGATAGCACATCTTTTCAATGTTCATTCTTGGGCTCCATTATATTTGAATCTTTCGAAGTCTGATTTAGGTTTAGGTGTGAGTTGCACTTCTAAAAACTTGCTTTTAACATCTGCTCTTCAATTAGGATATAAATATAACTTGAAAGAGTTGAATCATGAGTTGAAATTAAATTACACATACAGCGGTTTATATCCTGTTTTTGACCTTGAAGGAAGTTATAAGTTGCGTTCAGCCTTTTTGAAACAAGGTTCAGAAACTTACTTCAAGCAATGGAATGAGTGGAGTGGTGATATGAAAATGTTATTGCCATATTCGTGGAGTTCACAAAGCATTGTAAGTCGGTTGGTTTTGAATTTGGACTATTCGATAAAGAAATTAGAAGAACGTACTCAGCAAGTATATTACCCATCGCAAATAACAGGCGTATTTAACACAGTTGGGGTGGGGTTAAACTTACAGATGTTGTCGCCACTTGCAACAAACGATTTGGTTCCTCGAAGAGGTCAAGAGTTGAAACTTGAATATAAGACAACGCTTACAGAAAACCCTGCAGAGTATTTTGCATTCAAAGCTGTATTTAATATTCCGGCTTTCGTGAAAACTCAAACCCTGCAACTGGGTTTTGCATACCAAAAGAATTCTCCTGAAAGGTATTATTTCTCTAATGGAATCGAATTTACGAAAGGAGTTTATAATATATACCCTTCAAGATTCAGCGGAATGTCATTAGTATTCCATACACCGATTTGCTATCCTGAGGTAAACCTTGGTCCGATTATTTATTGCAAACGAATATCTGCATCACCATTCTTTGAAGTTGGTAGCTTCGATAAAGAGATAAAATATTCCATAGGAAGTGATATTAGTTTTAATATTCATTTCCTTAGAATAATAGCACCGATTGAATTAGGCTTTCGCTTAGGCTACCTTACCAAAGAAAGACAAATGTTCTGCAATCTTCTTTTCTCCATAGAGCTTTAAGCGAAGAATTTGTTTGTAGTTTTGTTTGGGAAAAGTAAATCTTCGTTTTAATTTTTTCTTTCTTCGTTTTAGTGCTGACGAAACTTGAATTCAGAAAATTGTTTCTTGGTTTCGCTCGACTGAAACGAAGAAACAATTTTCTGACTTTTGTATATAGAAAAACGACTTTTTTTTGCTATTTTTGCAAGTTGGTAAAATAGAGTGGCGAAAAAATATAACAATACGATATGGAAAGCAAATACAGAGAGTATAAGCAGCTTAATTTGACTCAAATAAGCAATGAAGTTCTCGAAAAGTGGCAAAAAGAAGACACTTTTAGACAAACGTTGAAACAAAGAGAAGGTTCAAAGCCATACATCTTCTTCGAAGGACCACCTTCAGCTAATGGACAACCGGGCATTCACCATGTTATGGCAAGAACAATTAAAGATATTTTTTGCAGATACAAATCCCAAAAAGGCTATTATGTAGCTAGAAAAGCAGGTTGGGATACTCACGGATTGCCTGTTGAATTGGGTGTTGAGAAAAAGCTAGGTATCACCAAGGAAGACATAGGTGGCAAAATTTCTGTCGACCAATACAATGCCGAATGCCGAAGTGAAGTTATGAAATACAAGGATATGTGGGATAAATTGACTACTCAAATGGGTTATTGGGTAGATTTGGACAATCCTTACATAACTTTCAAAAACGAATACATTGAAACGCTTTGGTATTTGCTCGGAAAGATGTACGAAAAAGGCTATTTGTACAAGGGATATACCATTCAGCCGTTTTCGCCTGCAGCAGGTACGGGCTTAAGTTCGCATGAGCTTAATATGCCGGGCTGTTACAGAGATGTGAAAGATACAACTGCTGTTGTCCAATTCAAAGTTAAACAACAGCAAGAGATAAAAGAGAAGTTCAAACTTAATATTGCAGAAAATGTTTGCTTCTTGGCATGGACTACAACGCCGTGGACCTTACCATCAAACACAGCTTTGGCAGTAGGACCTAATATAGACTATGTTTTTGTCAAGACTTTCAATCCGTATTCAGGAGATTTGGAAGTTGTCGTTATGGCAAAGGCTCGTTTGAATGCTTATTGTCCTGAAAAGAATGCGGGATTGACTTTCGAAGAATACAAAAAAGGTGATAAGGATATACCGTTCGAGGTTCTTGCAGAGTGCAAAGGTGCCGACTTGATAGGTTTTGACTATGAGCAATTGATGAATTTTGTCGCTCCTATGGGAGATGCGTTCCGAGTAATAGGCGGTGATTATGTTACAACGGAAGATGGTACAGGTATAGTGCACATTGCTCCAACCTTTGGTGCAGATGACGACCGTGTAGCAAAGCAAGCAGGTATCGTTCCTTTGTTTATGATAGACAAAGAGGGTAAGAAACAACCTATGGTCGACAGACAGGGTAAGTTTTTCAGAATAGAAGACCTTGATGCTAAGTTTGTGAGTGATTATGTTAATGTAGAATCTTACGGAACCTTTGCCGGCAGATTTGTAAAGAACGCTTACGATCCCGAATTGACAGAAAAAGACCCTACTTTGGACGTTGATTTGAGCGTTTTGTTGAAACAAGAGGGTAAAGCCTTCAAAATAGAAAAGCATGTCCACAATTATCCTCACTGTTGGAGAACGGACAAGCCTATTCTTTACTATCCGCTTGACAGTTGGTTCATAAGAACGACAGCAATCAAAGATAAATTGATAGCACTTAATAAAACAATCAATTGGAAGCCTGAAGCAACAGGAAGCGGACGCTTTGGAAATTGGTTGGAAAACCTTGTTGATTGGAATTTAAGCCGTTCGAGATATTGGGGAACTCCACTTCCAATCTGGAGAACCGAAGATGGAAGCGAGGAAATGTGCATTAGCTCTGTCGAAATGTTGTCTAACGAAATCGAGAAGAGTATTGCGGCAGGCTTTATGAAAGAAAATCCATACAAAAACCAGAAAGACTACGATAGTTTCGACCTTCACCGTCCGTATATCGACAATGTAGTATTGGTAAGTGCAAGTGGTAAGGAGATGCGTCGTGAATCGGATTTGATAGATGTTTGGTTCGATTCAGGTGCTATGCCAGACGCACAAGTCCATTATCCGTTTGAATGTAATGATGAGCAGTTGAAGGCTTGCTTCCCTGCTGATTTCATTGCCGAAGGTGTGGATCAAACACGCGGATGGTTCTTTACACTGCACGCAATCGCAGCTTTGTGCTTCGAAACTATTGCATTCAAGAACGTAGTTTCAAATGGCTTGGTATTGGATAAAGTAGGTAATAAGATGTCTAAGCGTTTGGGTAATGCCGTTGACCCATTTGAGGTTTTGAAAACTTATGGTCCGGATGCTACACGTTGGTATATGATTACCAATACTCAACCTTGGGAAAATCTTAAGTTCGATCAAGCCGGTATAGATGAGGTTCGTCGTAAGTTCTTCGGAACTCTGTACAATACTTATTCGTTCTTCGCTCTTTATGCAAACATTGACGGATTCGCATACAAGGAAGCAGATATAGAATACTCAAAAAGACCGGAAATAGACCGCTGGATATTGTCAGAATTGAACACTTTGATAGAATATTGCGATAAAAGCTACAGCGATTATGAGCCAACAAAAGCCGGAAGAGCAATTGCAGACTTTGTCGATGGCTATTTGAGTAACTGGTATGTTCGTTTATGCAGAAGAAGATTTTGGAAAGGCGAATACACTGACGATAAGATTTCGGCATATCAAACACTTTACACTTGCTTAGAAACTCTCGCAAGATTGGCAGCTCCAATTGCTCCGTTCTTCTGCGACAGGCTGTTTAATGATTTGAACAATGTGAGTGGCAGATTCGAGTTTGATACAGTTCATGCTTGCGATTTCCCTGTTGCAAATAAGGAATTGGTGGATAAAGACTTGGAAAGCAGAATGCAAATGGCACAAAAGATTTGTTCACTTGTGCTTTCATTGAGAAAGAGAAACAATTTGAAGGTTCGCCAACCTCTTTCAAAGATAATGATTCCTGCAAAAGATGCGACACAACAAAGTCATATCGAAGCGGTAAAGGATTTGATATTGTCAGAAGTTAATGTTAAGGGGATAGAATTCCTAACTAAAGAGAACAATGTTTTGGTTAAGAGTATCAAAGCGAACTTCAAGACATTGGGACCAAAATTCGGACCAAAGATGAAGGCAATTGCAGCTGCGATAACAGCATTTACTCAAGACGATATTTTGAAAATGGAGTCTGAGGGCAAATATGTCTTAAATATTGAGGGAAGTGAAATCGAGATAGCTTTGAGTGATGTTGAGATAATCACACAAGATATTCCTGGTTGGGTGGTTGCAAACGAAGATGCTTTGACTGTGGCTTTGGATACAACGATTACAGATGACCTTCGTATGGAAGGAATTTCTCGTGAGTTGGTAAACAGAATTCAAAACATAAGAAAGGAAAGCGATTTCGATGTTACAGACAATATAATCGTAGAAATAGAGCAACACAACTTGCTTTGCCCTGCAGTGGAACGCTTTATGGATTATATATGTAGCGAAACCCTTACAAAGGAATTAAAGTTTGTAGAAAAGGTTCAAGAGCCTACGCAAATGATAGACGTAATCGATGGCGTGGAACTTGGAATCAAAATAATGAAAGCTTAGTTCATGCAACTGAATCTTGAAGACTGGGGATTGGTCCCTTATGATGTCGCTTTGAGAAAGCAAGAAGATGTTTTCAATCGAAAGGTTGAACAGAAATTGCTTTCTCAAAGTGGCATAACTCAAGATTTCATTGTTTGCCAACACCCACATGTTTACACTCTTGGCAAGCATGGTAAGAGTGCAAACTTGTTGGCGAATGAGGAATTCTTGAAGAAGATAAATGCTACCTTTCATCACATCAATCGAGGTGGTGATATAACCTATCATGGTCCGGGACAGATTGTCGGTTATCCGAGTTTGGATATAGATGCCTTGGGTTTGAGTTTGCGAACCTATATTGAAGCTGTTGAGGAAAGCGTAATCAGATTGATGAAAGACTATTCCATCAATTGCGAACGCTTGAAAGGAGCTACCGGAGTTTGGATTGATGCTCATTCAAGCAAAGCAAGAAAAATCTGTGCCATAGGAGTGAAGGCTTCAAGAGGGATTACAATGCACGGATTCGCCCTAAACGTAAATACAGATTTGACTTACTTCAACTATATCAACCCTTGCGGATTTACGGACAAAGGAGTAACATCTATGAAGCAAGAATTGGGAGGAGAAATCGATATTTCATTGGTTGAAAAACAGCTTTTTGAAAAATTTACTTCGCTTTTGTGATATTTATTTCTTGAAAACAAATATCTTTTTCTTTGTTTAAGTTGTTGTAAATCTGCGAAAGAAGAAAATAAAACAAAGAAAAGTGAAAATAAATTTGTGAGATACTGAAAAAAAACGTACCTTTGCAAACGCAAAACGAGAGGGTCTCTTGGCCGAGTGGCTAGGCACCGGTCTGCAAAACCGTTTACTCCAGTTCGAATCTGGAAGAGACCTCTGAAATTTTGAATTGATGGAAAAAGCTACTTCGTTATAGAGGTAGCTTTTCTTGTTTAAGAGTAAAATAATAAAGAATCTTTAACGTTCTTTTTAAAGAATTGGATCGTGAAATTTGAGTTATGATAGATAGAATTAAATATTTGGCAAGCATCTTTGCGATTTTGATAATGGCAGTTTCTTGTTCACAAACAGAAAACCATGATTTGCTTATAAAGGTGACAGATTTGTCAGAGTGCGTTGATAAAGCAAAAGATGCAGAATCAGCAAAAAATAAAATATCTTCAAGTTTTCATTGGGTGAGTAGTGGAAAGATGGAATTGAAACGTAATAATGTTTTGCTTTCTTGCGATAAAGATGCTTTAGAAGTTAAAGCCGACATAGTAGAAGGTAAGATTAAAATAACAGAATCCGAAAAAAAAATAAGCAATGATTGCACTTGCTTAAAGAACTATAGAGTTGAGATTGATGGAATCCCAGAAGGAGACTACACATTGGTGTTAAACGATGAGGTATTGGGATTAATCAGAATTTACTAAGAGTTTTATAAATATAGAAACAAAGAAAAAATATAACGAATATGAAAAAGATTATAAGTTTTGCAGCCCTTGCTTTGTTAATATCTTTATCAGCATCGGTGTTTGCACAAAAGAAACCTATTGAAATAGGGAAAAAAGAATTTTTGACAAAAGTAGCCAATTACGAAACAAACCCTACAACTTGGCAATACTTAGGAGACAAACCTGCAATCATCGATTTCTATGCCGATTGGTGCAAACCATGCAAATTAGTTGAGCAACCGCTGAAAGAATTAGCCAAAGAATACGAAGGAAAGATTTATATCTATAAAGTAAACGTTGATAAGCATAAAGACTTAGCAAAAGAGATAGGAATAAGCAGCATACCTACGATGATATTTGCTCCAATTGGTAAAGACCCTCAAATATTGATGGGAGCGAAATCAAAAGAGGAACTGAAGAAATACATAGACGAGATATTGTTAGGAAAAGAGGAATAATCTCAATCAGTAAAAGCAAAACTGCATATCGTACATAGGTGTATAGATATGCAGTTTTGCTTTTGTTAAA
>JAGBSA010000053.1 GCA_017632095.1 Bacteroidales bacterium
AGGATTTAGTCTATTTGTTTGTTGTTTATTGTTGGAAATTGGTTTTGTTTTCTAAGCTATTCCTTTTTTTTATTGTATCTTTGCAGTCGTTCAAAAATACAAAATTTATGGTTGGAGTTAATAAAGTGATATTGATAGGTAATTTGGGTAGAGATCCTGAGATTGTTTCTTTTGATCAGGTGAAGAAAGCTACTTTTTCGCTTGCAACCACTGAGATACACAAATGTAAAGATGGCTCAAAGGTTGAGGAAACCGAATGGCATAATATTGTTTGTTGGAGAGGGCTTGCTGATATAGCAGAGCGTTTCTTGAAAAAAGGAATGCAAATCTATGTTGAGGGAAGAATCAGATCCAGAATAAGAGAAGACAAGGACGGTGGTAGAAGACGATTGGTAGAAATCATAGCTGAAAACTTCGAAATTTTGAATCGTCCTTTCAATGCAAATGCTGCCGTAAGTGAAATTTCAGCTCAAAGCAGTGAACCTATCTATGGAGAAATTGTATCCGAAAGATTTGGGAACCCTGATAAGGAAGCAGATTCTAATCTCTCAAAATTGTTAAGTGAAGATACAGATATAGAAAAGCTTGGCGACCTTCCGTTCTAATTGTTTTTTTTGATAAATAATTTAATACCAAGAGATATGAAAAAAAGATTTTTGATTGCTTTATTACTTCCTGTTTTGCTATTTACAGGAGTAAGAACTTTTGCACAAGGTTTAGGAAATAATTATGTGAGAGTTCAATATCTTAGTCCGTTTGGTCAATATACAGACTTCTATTCACAAGGTATGGGAGCAGAATATGGACATAGTTTCTATTTTGACTTAGTTATCGGAGATCTTGTTTGTCCTGGTATCGATGTAACCTTTGTTGAAGTAGGTTTTACCCCGGGAAAAACCTACGATTACTCGGTAGCATATCCTCAAATACCCGATAACAAATACATAACTGAGGGAGGATTTTTAGCAACCATTGGTCCAAAAGTCGGACTTATCGGTTCGTTGGAATTGATTGACGGTTTATTTTTTGAGACTTCTGCAAAATATTGCCCTACTCTTATTTTTGGAAGAAGAACTCTTGGAGAAACTCCTAGAACATTAAAAGATGTACCTGGTAATGCTTTTAATTTCGCGAACAGATTTTCAGTAAATCTTGAATTAAAGTACAGATGGTTTTCTTTCGGTGGTGAGTTTATGTTCGGAAAAGTAAATTTGACCTACTCCGATAAAGTAATACCAGACTTAGACAACAATTTGATTCCTTCAGACAAAATAGAACTTGGCTTAAATACGTTTAAGCTTTACGTAGGCTTTAATTTCTAAGAACAAAACAAAGCCTTGGCTGTATTATTGTAAAGAAACATTTGTTTGATGTCTGATATAGATGTAGGGAAAGTAAAGAAGCAGTTTCGGATTCTTGGAAACAGTCCACTACTAGATAGAGCTATTGATATAGCTATGCGTGTTGCAAAAACAGATGCAAGCGTGCTTATCGTAGGTGAAAGTGGTGCTGGCAAGGATGTTTTTTCCAGAATAATACATCAAAACAGCAACAGAAAGCAACGAAAATACATCGCAGTCAATTGCGCAGCTATTCCAGAGGGTACAATTGAGAGTGAATTATTTGGCCACATCAAAGGTTCATTTACAGGAGCTGACAGAGACAGACGAGGATATTTTGCAGAGGCAGACCAAGGCACGATATTCCTTGACGAAGTTGGAGAGTTGCCTTTTACAATGCAAGCGAAACTTCTAAGAGTTATTGAAAACGGAGAGTTTTTGCCCGTTGGGGCTTCAAATGCTGTCAAAGTAGATGTAAGAATCGTTGCTGCAACTAACGTAAATCTCTTAAAGGCTGTTGAACAGGGTAAATTCAGAAGTGATTTGTATTATCGTTTGAACCAAATCAACATAACCGTTCCTTCATTAAGAGAACGCAAAGAAGATATCCCTTTACTATTTCGCTATTTCTGCAGTGAGCTTGCAGAGAAACATCAATTCCCAAGAATAGAACTGACGCCCGAAGCTTTGAATTACTTAAAAAATTACCCATGGCGAGGCAATGTAAGGGAGTTAAAGAACATTGCAGAAAGGATTTCTCTTCTCGAAATGAATAGAAAAGTTGATGTATCTCAACTTAGAGGCTATATACCACCGATTGAGCGTCTTCCAGTATTGATTGAATCGGATGAATATTGCGAAAGTAATGACGATATTTTGAATATAATCATTCAAAACAGAAAAGACATCGAAGAATTAAAAGAAGAAATTCACAGATTGAAATCTGTGGTTATCAGCATGTTCAATTCTTCTCCTGCAACAGCTATTCTTGCACCTCCTTCCGAGGATATAATAACAGAAACCATCATTGACTATCCCGAAGAGAACATTCAAAAGGAAGAAAGCGTCAATTTGCGAGAGCTTGAAAAGAAAGCAATTATCTCTGCCTTAGAAAGAAACGGAGGCAAGCGAAGTGCTGCAGCAAAGGAATTAGGATTCTCAGAAAGGACTCTTTATCGTAAGATGATAGATTACGACTTAAACAAAAAGAACTAATGTCTTCGTTTGCAGTTATCAGTAATCCCAAAAAAGCAAATTTGGATTCACTCGAATTACCATCCTCAAAGAGTATTTCAAACAGGCTTTTGATTATTCAATATCTTTCAAACAGCGATTTGAATATTGAAAACCTATCCACATCTGACGATACTATTTTACTGAAACAAAACCTCAACAAAGTAAAACAAAGAATCTCCAATACAGATTTTTCAAATGAGTTTATAGAACTACAATGTAAGAATGCAGGAACGACATGTCGTTTTCTTATAAGCTTACTTTCAATAACTTATGGTAAATGGATAATAAATGCAGACGAAAGAATGCAAAACCGCCCCATTATTCCGCTTATCGAAAGTTTGAAATCACTTGGAGCAGACATCGAAACAGCAAGCCTCGACAAAGTTTTCCCACTGAGAATCAAAGGAAAGAGATTAACCTCTTCAAAAGACATAACACTGCCTTCAAACCTAAGTAGCCAATTTATAAGTTCTATGGCTATGATTGCTCCTTTTATTGACAACGGACTGCAAATCAATCTTTCACCTCGCCAAGTCTCTATACCATATATAAATATGACTGCCTCACTTATGCGAGAAAACGGAGCCGATGTTCGTTTGGAGAAAGACAAGCTTATTATCAAAAAAGGGAATTATACATTCAAAAGTACAAAAGTTGAATCTGATTGGTCTGCAGCAGCATTCGCATATTCCATAGTTGCCTTAGGCGAAATCAAAACACTGAAAATAAAAGATTTATATCAAGATTCAACACAAGGAGATTCAATAGTTGCCGATTTGTTTTCAAATTTCTTCAATGTCTCAACCGAATTTGACACCGAAGGAGTTTCTTTACGGTTTGACAAATCTTTAAGTACTGAAAACAAAATAGTTAAAATAGACTTTACATCTTATCCTGATTTGTTTCTTCCTTTGATTGCAACTGCCGTATGCTTGAAAAAATCTTTTGAATTCAGCGGTTTGGAAACCCTTACCTACAAAGAATCGGACAGATTGAAGAACATAATCTACGAAATAAAGAAAATCGGCATCGAACTATCATACGAAAATGACAAAATCTCATTCCACAAAGACAACTACCCCAAAAACCTGAGCTCAATCAACATAGATGCAGACAGTTACAACGATCACCGCATTGCAATGGCTTTATCTTTGTTTGCATTTAGGTGTAATAGTGTTCGAATCAAAAATCCAGAATGCGTAAACAAGTCTTTCCCAGATTATTGGAAAGTTCTATCCGATTATTTCAAAGTCGAATTTTCAGAAATTTAGTTTCACCTCTCCCCTTTCTTCGTTTTAATTTTTTCTTTCTTGGTTTCAGCAAATTAAAACGAAGTTTCGTCCATACTAACTCTTCGTTTCGCTACAACAAAATAAAATATTGTCAATTCGGAAATTTATGTTAATTTTACAAAGTGAAAAATGCTGATTTTAATGCGAAAAAACCTACTTAAATATTCCCTTTTCATTGTGCTGTCATACCTTTTGGCAAGCTGCAAAGATGGTTCGTATATAGAGACATTTGATCCTATGAACAACTATCCGCAATCTGATACCGTCAAATTGGATATGCAGTTGGATAATTCCGTATTTGAGGGAATCGTATTGCCTGCAAAGGATAAATATTTCGGTTTTTCAGCAAAAATAAAGCAAGAAAAGGGTAAGCAACTCTTCTATAAGATTTACTATCAGAACGAAAGCTATAAATTCGACGAAGAAAGAGCAGAGGCAAACGAGAATTTCTACGGCTCTTGGCAACAAACAGAAATAGGATTCAAGCAAGTTAATTCTTCGGAAATAAGAGATAGTTTTCAGATTGTTGGTAATCCGCGTAACGAAAAGATGTATTACGGAATCAATAAACCGGAACAAATTACTCAAGAGAAAATAGAACATCATATTCGCAATGCTCGCAAAGATAAAAAGTGGTTTGATGACATTAAAAAGAAAGCTAAAGAAAACGGGGTCTCGGTTGAAGAACAGCTTTTTATGGATATATTATGGATTTCTGCCTATAATAGCCAACAAGAAGGCGATGTAAACAGAAGAGAAAGAAGAAATCCAAGAACAGGTGCTTATAAATTCATGTTGGTTGTTGCAGATGAGCAGGCTTTAAGTAAGATTCCGGAATATATAAAGGATATTTCAAAGCGTAACAGCAAAGAGGAATTTGTCAATCCTTTCTCCTACTTTGCTGATTGCAAGATAGAAGGAGTTGATGTCAAGATTTCGGACAGAGTTTTGCAGACTCGTGCTGTATTAGACGGCAAAAGAGGGGTTTACATCGACCGATTGCATTATTTGAAACCAAATTTCGACATACACTCTTCTGACAGCCTTGTAGGGATTTCTCATTATGTTTTTGAGAATGCTTTGTTTGAGCAGTATTTTCACGACATCAATCGCAATCATATCATAAATCAGATTCCTTTGATTGCAGATGTGGAAGGCGAAAATTACAGTTTGGAAGATTATATCGGCAATAAGGCAAAATATAATGAGAAAAGCCGTTTGCAAATCCACCCTTCAAACACAGAATCTCCGGCAAAAGGAATACAAATTGCCGAGAATCGTTCTTATATTCAGATAAGTAACCCCGGAAACAAGGATTTGAATAATGCAAAAAAAGAGAACATAGGCATAAGAGCGAGAATAGGATTCTCTTATGGCAAATACAGAGCAAAAATCAAGTTTCCGCAATTGGTAAATAAAGATGGGGTATGGTGCGGTCTTACTAACGCTTTTTGGTTAGCTTATCAGAGTGAGTCGCCTTGGAATCAGAGACGTGCTTGTAAAAAGAATGGCTATGTCAAACACAGCAAAAACGATAACGAAACCGAAAGACAAGAGACTACAAACTACTCTGAAATCGATATAGAGATGATTAAAACTTCTGTTCTTTGGCCCGAAGAACACAAAAATGGCTATAAACCTTTCGGAAATCAAGAATTCGTGCTTGCATGCACCAATTGGGATTTGGCATGTCAAGATCCGGAAGATTTTAACTTTGGAGGAATAAAGTCGATTCAATATCAGGGACAGTCTTTCAAACTTCACCGATGGAGCGACACCTATCGGGCATTGACTTCTCGCATTGGGCTGAATCCAAACATCTTTTCACAAGATTATTATTACTATGAGATTGAATGGAAACCAACAGAGATTATTTGGAGAGTTGGACCTAATCCTGAAAATATGCAAGTTGTGGGATATATGTCGGAAAAAGAAACTTCCATACCTAACAATCAAATGACTCCTATAGTAACTCAAGAATTTCATTACTCGAAATGGTGGCTTCCTGAAGTGTTTGAACAAGGCAATGTGCCTTTCCCAAAAGAGGATTTAGTTGGTAAAATTTATGAAATAACAATAGAATAAGATGAAACGAGTAACAGCGATTTTTATTTGCTTGATTGCCTGCATTGGTTTGCAAGCTCAAAGCGATTTAATGAAGAAATTAGAAAGCAGACCTTATCCTCAGTGGTTTAATGAGGCAAAATTAGGTATCTTTATCCACTATGGGCTTTATAGCATTCCGTCTTACAGTGATAAAGAACAGTATGCCGAGTGGTTTTACAAAGGTTTGATTTCTCAAGACAGCTTAAGAATAAAATTTCAAAAAGATGTATTTGGTGAAGACTTCAAATACGAAGACTACAAAAACCTTTTCAAGGCTGAATTGTTTGATGCCAATCAATGGGCTGAACTATTCAAGAAAGCAGGAGCAAAATATGTAGTATTCACTTCAAAGCATCACGATGGTTATTGTATGTATGACAGCCGTTATGCTGAGGGTTGGTCTTCTACAACAACCGGTCCGAAAATAGATTTTTGCGAAGAACTCTCCAAAGCGGTGAGAGAGAACGATATGAAAATGTGTTTGTATTATTCTCTTACCGAATGGACAAATCCTTTGTACCGTTGGACGGTTGATACCAATAAAAGCATAAGCGATTACGTTGATAAACACCTTCACCCTCAGTTTAAGGAATTGGTAGATAAGTTTAAGCCGTCACTAATCTTTTCAGACGGTGATTGGGATTTTGATTACAAAACATTCAAAAGCGATGAGCTTGTAACGTATTACTATGACGTTGTTGGCGAAGAAGCAATTGTAAATGACAGATGGGGGCATGGATTCAACTATGGTTACCTTACACCGGAATATAGCGAGTCAATAATGGTTACAAATCGTCCTTGGGCTGAATGTAGAGGCTTGAGTCGTTCTTTCGGATTGAACAGAAATGCTGATCTTTCAAGCTATCTTACAAGCGAAGACTTGATTAAACATTTTGTACGCTCGGTTGCCGGTGGTGGAGGTTTGACTCTAAACGTTGGACCTGCAGCTGACGGAAGTATTCCTTTGTTGCAACAAGAACGTTTGTTGGAATTAGGAGAATGGTTGCAAGTAAACGGCGAGGCAATCTACGCAAGCAAGCCTTTTTACAAACACATGGAATCTTATGAAGTCGTTTCACCATGCTCTACCGAAGAAATAAATTTTGATTGGGTAAGAAACGCTCCTCAAAACCAAATGCCGACAGATCATTTCGCTATTAACTGGCAGACAAATTTCACACCGGAAAAGACAGATAAGTATAAATTCTACCTAAATGCAGATGAAAATGCAGGATTCCAAATATTGGATGAAGATAACAAAGTCGTATTCCAATTAGCTGCTGAAAAAGAAGAAGTACAAGCTGAAGTAAAATTGAAGAAAGGAAGAAAATACACCTTCGAACTTGTTTACCAAGAAAAGACTCACGAAGCTGTTGTGAAATTATTTTGGGAAAATTCATCAATGTCAAAACAGCCTGTAAGAACTCTTGATAACTGGAAAGGGGAAATGAATTGGAAACAAAGCTATGTTTGTTTCACTGTAAACAATGGAAATTTGTATGCCGTAGCATTAGAACCTCTTTCAAAGCAATTTGAATTCACTTTGGAGAATGCTCCAGATGAAGATATGAAAGTTTGTTTGCTTGCAGAAAAACCAATCTATTTGGATTGGTCTTATGATAATAACACAAAGAAATTTACAATAGACACATCTAAACTAAGTCCTGCCGATGTAAAAACAAAAGGTGCTTGGGTGTTTCGCTTGAAAGGATACATGAAAACAAACAACTAATTATGATAGACATTTATTCATTAGCTCTTACTCAGGTTCGCGGAATCGGCCCTGCCATTGCAAAAAAATTGATGGAAGTTTATCCATCAGCAGAAGCCTTTTTCAATGAATCTCATTCTAATTTGACAGAATTGTTTGGTAAAAAGGATCAAACCATAAGCGATATTATCAATCGTCCTATGCTGTCTCGATGCGAGCAAGAGCTGGAATATATGTACAAAAATAACATTAATGCTTATTTTATAAAGGATGAGGCTTACCCCTTCAGACTTAAACAAATCGATTCCCCACCTACCTGCCTTTTTGTCAAGGGTGAGGGGGATTTGAATAAGAAACGAATAGTCTCAATCGTTGGTTCGCGTCAAGCAAGCGAATATGGCAAGTGGGCAACCGCCAATATAGTTCGAGAACTTAAAGCCTTTGATGTCTGTATCATTAGTGGATTGGCCTACGGCATAGATTCCGTTGCTCATATCAGTGCATTGAACGAAGGGCTTTCAACATTTGGAGTGTTGGGACACGGTTTAGATAAGGTATATCCTGCACAAAACTACCCACTTGCCCAAAATATGTTAGCCAATGGAGGTTTGGTCAGCGAATTCTTTACAAAGACAGCGGCAAGCAGCTATAATGTTCCTCAAAGAAATCGAATCATTGCAGGATTATGTGATTTGTGCATAGTGATTGAAGGAGGCATCAAATCAGGTTCAATGATTACTCCGCGATATGCAAGAGATTTCAATCGAGAAGTTTTAGCTGTGCCGGGGAGAATTGGAGATGTTTTCTCCGAAGGCTGTAATCATCTAATATCTTCAAACATTGCGGGAATGCTGTCAAACTTTGCCGACATAGCTTCAATAATGAATTGGGATAACTCCAAAAAAGAAGAACCGCAAAATTTGTTTTCACAAAAAGAAACTAAAAAAGAAAACAAGCCTCTACCTGAAATGAGTGAGACAGAACGTCAAATCTACGAATTCATCAACAAAAAGGGAAAAACTAACATTGATGATATTATTGCGGAATGTTCCCTTGACTTTGCAAAAACAAGTATTGGTTTGATGAATTTAGAATTAAAGGGGTGTATAATTGCACTTCCGGGAAAACATTACGAATGTTGTTGATTCTACTCTTTGAATCAACAACATTCTAATGTTTATCCACCTATTTTAAGTACTGACACATCACCTGCCAAAGCACAATCGCACAACTGTTGCAAACATTTAGCGAATGCTTTGTTCCAAACTGAGGAATCTCTACTGATTTGTCGCTAATATCTATTACATTCTGTTCAACGCCATCAACTTCGTTACCCATAATAAGAGCAATCTTTTCGTCAGGGTTTAGTTTGAGTTCGTTCAAAGCAAGACTGTTTTGCGTCTGTTCAACAGATAAAATAGTATAACCCTCTTCTTTCAATTGCTTTACAGCATCTATTGTATTCTTTTCATATTTCCACTCAACGCTTTCAGTTGCTCCAAGAGCAGTTTTTTGAATATCTCTATGAGGAGGCTGAGGCGTTATACCACATAAAAGAATGCGTTCAACCAAAAAAGCATCGCAAGTGCGGAATATGCTTCCTACATTATTCATACTTCGAATATTATCCAATACAACAACGATTGGATATTTTTTTGCTTGCTTAAATTCCTCTACTGTTTTCCTTCCAAGTTCTTCTACTGTGAGTTTAGTTCTTGTTTCCATGAAAGATTTCTATCTATTTTTAAGTCTTTGATTTTTATTATAGATTCGGATTCCTAATTGCCCGAAACGCTCGCTGTCATATTGATAAAGCGGCAAGTAATATTGAATTTCTTTTCTTATCTCCAAGGTTTCCTTGTTCAAATCCCAACATTCGCCTATCCTTATTGCAATCAAATCTTCGGGAACAATATCCGAATATGCCGATTTAGTAACCTCTTGTTCTGTTTCTTCATCATAGAACACATATTCATTCTTTACCACAAACAAATCTTCTATCTGCTTAAATGTAGTAAAGTCTTCGCCATCCGGTTTATAGACTTTGATTTTGTTTTCTTTGACTAAGGAAAACAAATTGGTAGCAAAAGGCATTTGATTAGGATAACGCAATTGGTGAACAGAGATTACCGTGTCTGGAATATGAAACCAATTCAGCGAATCTTTACTTTCCTCTGGGAAAAGCCAGAATAACGGCATTTGAACGCTGTCATTTTTTTCTCCATCAAAGTTTTTGTATCTCACAATATAAGGACAATAAGCCTTTACTTTCTTTTCCAAAGCTATGTCTTGATATGTGTAATTCACAAACTCCTCAAACTGAAACGCTCCCACAAAAGGAACAATATAATCCCAAATGCTATCCTTAGCAATCGTCTTTCCCGAAAAGCGTTTCTCGAAATCGATAATCTCTTTTGCAACAGTGTCTATATTCAATTCGCGTTTGCGTTCATCGTAAATCTTAACACGCTTTTCTTTTACTGCGGAGAAGATTATTTTTGCAGCCTCTTCGCGAAAGTAAGCGGTGATATGTTCATACTTTTTAGGGTTTAGCGTTCTCTCAACTTCCCATTGAGGATTGAAAACCCCGACTTTGTGAAATTCATGCTCGATTGAATGTGTCATATATTGACCATAGACAGGTGCGAGCAAACAAACAAATGTTATAATAAAGAATATCTTTTTCATCTTACCTCCTGCGAATATAGTATAAAGGATACATTCCTCTGAAATCGCCTTGCTTGCCTATTATTCTAACAAGCGGAGCAAAGTAATTAGTGTTTTTGATAATGTTTATATTGATTTGGTCAAACAACCACTCTTCTCCAAATCTGAAGTTGTCGATTCGCTCACTCTCATAAAAGGATTTGATTATCGTATCCTTCTCTACAGTGTTTCCATCTTGCTCTGACACCAATGTTTCCATGACATCGAATTGCCTTCTTTTAAGTATCTCCGGCTTTATCAACTCTTGACTTGACGAAGGGTCTTCATAGGCTTTTATTTTACCATTATCAACCTTTGAAATCAAAGCATCAAGAAACGGAATAGAGTATTCTGCCTCCAAATGTGAATCCCACCAACGGTAAGGCTCCTTATTGTAAATTGGAATCGAGAATTCTATATTTCTTGCTACAACTACCGTATCTTTATGCAAGATTTCGCCCAATGGTTTCACCCAACCCAACTCGTAACGAAAGTTTTCTTTAACCACAGGCTCATCTTCTTCAAACAAAATGGTATCTCGAATTATCACAGGATTGAAAGCCAATACTCTCTTTTGAATCAACATCGTTGTTTCGTCGTAGTACCATTGTTCTTCGAACTTCAAGACTCTCACCTCTTCCTCTATGAGTTTTTGAACCTCATTTGGAGTAAATTTCTTTTTGTATTTATCCTCCAAAGCAAGAGTTAATTTTGCCAAAACCGTATCATAATTTAGGGCATTGCCCTTAAAGTTTCTCAATTCCAACTTTCGATTCTTTGCCATTGCATTTACCTTGTCTATCATTTGCCACCAGAATCTCTTATCAACAAGATAATCATACACAATAGAATCTCGCAGAGGCGAACGCTCAACTGTAGCTTTCATTATCGGCACCTCATAAACTATCTTCATAGATAACAGCCTTTCTTGTGCAAATGAAAACGCACAAACAAAGACAAAAACCACTAAAAGTAAAATCCTTTTCATCTTAACAAAGGTTTAATATTTGCAAAATTAAGTCTTTATTTTGTTTTGTACCCTTTTGAAAAACTAAAACTTTGTTTCAGGAAACTAAAACGAAGATTCAGTAAATTAAAACGAAGAAAGAAAAAATTAAAACTTCGTTTCAGTAAAGCCTTATTTTCAATCAGTTAAACAATAGCTAATATCTGTGATTCATTATTTCGAGAAAAAAACTTGAAAAAAGTATTTGCAATATCGAAAAAACGTTTTACTTTTGCAGTGTACTATTACAGTAATACACTAAAAAGAAAAGTTATGATAGAAATTAAGAATCTTTGCTTTGGATACAAGAAAAGCAAAAATGTTTTGGAGAATGTAAATCTCAATTTGAAGAAAGGTTGCATTCATGGTTTATTTGGGAAAAACGGAGTCGGCAAAACGACATTGTTAAAACTAATTGGAGGATTGGTATTCCCCGATTCAGGAGAAATAAAGGTTGGAGAATTTACGCCTTCCGAAAGAAAAGTGGCGTTTTTGTCCGATTTGTTTTTCTTACCCGAAGAGTTGTTTGAGTTAAATATAACAATAGATAAATTTGTTAAGCTTAACTCTGTGTTTTATCCAAACTTCTCTAAATCGGATTTTGAAAACTATTTGCAAGAATTTGAAAT
>JAGBSA010000054.1 GCA_017632095.1 Bacteroidales bacterium
AATTCTTCTCCATAAGAAATTACACCGCTTTCAATCATTTCTCTCAACAAGTCGTTACCCTCACGAGTTCTTTCTCCAACTCCTGCAAATACTGATTGACCTGAGTATTGTTTTGCGATGTTGTTAATCATCTCTTGAATGAAGACAGTTTTACCAACTCCGGCTCCACCAAACAAACCAATCTTACCACCCTTTGCGTATGGCTCAATCAAGTCGATTACTTTAACCCCTGTGTAAAGTATCTCTGTGGAAGAAGAAAGGTTTTCGAATTTAGGTGGTTCTCTATGTATAGGATAAGACTTCTCACCCTTTACCGGAGCGATGCCATCAATGGTTTGTCCGATTACATTGAACAAACGACCGTTGATATCCTCTCCAACCGGCATCGAGATAGGCTTTCCAAGATTCTCCACAACTAAACCTCTCTGCAAGCCATCGGTAGAGTCCATAGCGATTGTTCTCACAGTATTTTCACCAATGTCTTGTTGGCACTCAAGAATCAACTCACTTCCGTCAGCCTTTACAACTCTAAGTGCATCGTATATGTTAGGCAGTGTTTGATCAGTTGGAAAACTCACATCGATTACCGCACCGATTATCTGAGAAATTTTACCTCTGCTTATTATATTGCTCATTGTATCTTTGTTTTAATGAAAATCAGTCTGCGAATATACACTTTTTAATTGATAAAAAGGCAGTTTTTACCTTCTTATTTTGTTGTTGGTGATATATCTTATTAAATATCAGATTATTATTTTAATTAAAAAATCCCAAGACTTATCCTTGTTGAGAAGTAAATCTTGGGATTGATAAATTGAATCTTGATTAGACTGATTTTTGTCTTGTTTTTAATATTCTCGGATTTGATTTCGGCTTATTTTACCACTACTACTTTTTGTGTGCTTTGCTTGTTGATGTTTACAAGGTAGATTCCACTATTGAGATTGTGGTTTTCGACTCTGCGACCTGAGATGTCGTATATCGTTATCTCGCAGTTGTGGCAGTTGTCGATAACGATCGTTCCGTTTTCTATGCGTATCACGTTTGTGAGTTCTTCTATCTCGGCAATCGAGCTGTTGCCTCCGCTGTTTCCGTAGATGCTTAGTGTTTGGTTTGTTCCGCCTTGCACCGAGGCTTCAAGGTATGCGTTTTCTTCAAATATGCTTTGTCCGTTGTTTACGCTGATTCCGCTCATAAGGGTAGGGCTTGAAGGAGTTGAGATAATCAATCCGCTTGATGTTTGCCCTCCCGGACCACCACCTCCCGGGCCTCCACCTCCTGGTGCATTGCTTGGAAATCCACCACCTCCCGGAACGCCACCTCCGCTTGTGATTGTAGGTACATAGAAGGCGATTACTTGGTCGGCAAAGCTTATTGAGTACCATGTGTTACTGCTTACCGATGTGGTTTGATAACAGGTTTGCGACAATGATGCTCCTTGTTCTATGCCTCCGAGAGAGATTAGAATTCCTCCGTTAAGGAATACCTTTTTACCTTCTTCGCTATTGGCGTCTATTGCTATCTCCGGAGTGCGTGAACCTATGGCGTAAACTAATCCTCCGTTGATGCGTATATCTCCATTGGCGTCTATTCCGTCGTTATTATTGGAACGAGAGTATATGTAGCCGTTTGTGATTGTCATGTCTTGACCTGAGTTGATTCCATCGTCGTAAGCATCGACAAAGATTTCCCCTCCGTTAATGTCTAATGTGTTCTTGCATTCAATACCCTCAGCATTGGTGCCGGCAGTTCTTACACTTATTTTTCCGCCATTGATTGTCAATCCTCCGCTATAAATGTATGAGTTTCCGTTTTCGGTCTTTTCCCCAACTCTTATGCCCTTTGGAGAGGAGTAGTAGTTGTTGTCGATGTTGTCGGTGTTGCCTGTGTAGTCAAGATTTTCGCTTGTACCGTTGTGATAGTAAAGTCCACCGCTTGTAGATATGTTTATCTCGCCTCCGTTTACGGTCATGAAGTTATCGCATTTGATTCCCTTTCCGCCGGAGCCGGTGGCAGTAAGTGTGAGAGAGCCTCCGCTGATTTCTATGTTCCCATCTGCACTGATGCAGCAAGCAGCCTTAGTCTCCAAATCCTCTTCGTCCCACTTACCATTTCCACTTGTGCTTATGTTTATAAGAGAGCCTTCGCTAATGTAAATATCTCCTTGGCTCTTTAATCCTTTGGCTCCAAGTCCGGGACAATTCATCGTTATGCTTCCTCCGAGTATATAGATATTTCCTGAATCCTCGTCTTCGTGTTCCTCTGTGATACCGGTCGAACTATCGCCATCAAGGTCGCATTGCAAACCATCGTCAGTTGTTCCGCTAATGTTTATTATTCCGCTTTCGAGTAAGAAATATTGATTGCAAGAGATGCCATCGCCCGCAGCCGAAGTGACATTGATAGTGGCTTGTTTTACGCTCATATAGTCCCCTGATTTGATTGCGTGTTTTGTGTTGCCGATAACGTTTAGTGTACCTGCTTGCTCAAATTCAGGGTGTCCCTTAACATAGAAGCAACCTTTTTGAGAGCCATTTGAGGCATCGCTAAGAGTATTCGTACTACCCTCAGTTACTTTCACCTTTATGCGTTTGCCGTTCTCTATGTGAATGGCAGCACCGCTGTAAATGGCACTTACATTCGTCAATTCAAGCCCATTCAATATCAATGTAGTCTTGTAAGAGCCCGATACATAAAACCCGCCATCGGAACTACTACCGCTTAACGAGTAGGTAATTTCCTCACTCACCTCACTGCTTTGAGCAATTGAGACATGAGCACCATTAATCTCTGTTGTAATGTATTGAGCAATGTTGTCTGCAACCGTAACCGTAGCCGTGTCGCCGTTATAGTTTACAATCACAGCGTTGTCACTTGCCGTCTGAGCCACAAGATACGTCCCCAAAAGCAAGCAACCGAAAAACGAAAAGAATCTTTTCATAATACTAAACATTTGATTTTTGAATTAAGACTGCAAAATTAAAAAAAAGATATTTAATTAAAGATAAAACTTTTAAGCAAACTCAGATTCTAATCTATCTTTTCTCAAATAACCAAATTTGATTTTTTTTTCTTTATCAAGATAAGTCATAACTCTTACGAAAGCGTTTTTTTTGAATACACCGCCCTCAAGGTTTAATAGAATTTTCGTAACTTTGCTTCATTGAAATGAATGTTGGAAGTATGGGAGTTTTGGAGTACGATGATGAATACTTTATGAGGATTGCCTTGGAGGAGGCAAAATATGCGTTTGATGAGGGAGAGGTACCGGTTGGTGGGGTTATTGTGTGTGGGGATAAGGTGATTGCCCGTGGACATAATCTGGTGATGCGTTTGAACGATCCGACGGCTCATGTCGAGATGCAGTTGATTACCTGTGCTACTGATTATTTGGGTAGTCGTTATTTGCAGGATTGCACGCTTTATGTTACCTTAGAGCCTTGTGTGATGTGTGCAGGGGCTATGTATTGGGCAAATTTAGGCAAGGTGGTTTATGGTGCTGCAGATCCAAAGCGTGGTGCTTCTACTGTGGGACAAAGACTCTATCACCCAAAGACTGAAATTGTGAGTGGTGTGTTGGAGAGTGAGTGCTCCGAGATAATGAAAGAATTTTTTAACAGCAAAAGAGACTAAGGTATGTACGTTATAGACACTCAGGCAGAAAGAAAAGAAATTTTACGCAGATATAAACACATAATAAGGGTTGTTTCAAAGCATGCAAGCAATGTTGAGAAGCGTCAGATAAGAAAGGCGTTCACTGTTGCAATGAATGCACATGGGGGAGTGAGACGAAAAACCGGGGAGCCTTATATCTATCACCCGTTGGAGGTTGCACGAATAGCTGCTGAGGATTTGGGGTTGGGAGCAACGGCTGTGGTTTGTGCATTTTTGCATGATGTGGTTGAGGATACGGAATATACATTGGAGGATATAGAACATATCTTCGATGCAAAGGTTGCTCAAATCATTGACGGGCTGACAAAGATTGAGGGTGTGTTCGACTATACGACCAATTCCATACAAAGCGAGAACTTCAAGAAACTGCTGACCGCAATGGGCGATGACGTGAGAGTGATTCTTCTAAAGCTGTGTGACCGTTTGCATAACATGAGAACCTTGGAGAGTATGCCACAACACAAGCAACTTAAGATAGCTTCCGAGACTCAACAGCTGTATGTGCCTTTGGCTCACAGGTTAGGACTTTACAAGATTAAGAGCGAACTTGAAGACCTCTCAACAAAATATATCAATCCCAAAGCTTATAACGACATAGTCCTAAGACTGCAAGATACAGAGGCAGAACGTAACAAGTTTATAGAAGATTTCATAGAGCCAATCAAGAAACGCTTAGAGGAAAGAGGTTTTAATTTCAGCGTATCGGGCAGAGTGAAGTCCATAACCTCAATCTTGGGCAAGATAGAGAACAAAGGCGTGAGTTTTGAGGACATTTACGACATCTTTGCCATAAGAATAATCTTAGATGTTCCCCAATCGGTAGAGAAAGAGGCTTGTTTTGCAATCTATTCCATAATATCTTCGATGTATCAACAAAGATTGAACCGATTTAGAGACTGGCTTACAAATCCAAAGTCTAACGGCTACGAAGCATTGCACTGCACTGTGATGAGCAATCAAGGAAAATGGGTTGAGGTTCAGATTCGTAGTCAGCGTATGGACGAGGTTGCCGAAAAGGGATTGGCTGCTCACTATAAATATAAAGAGGTTCAAGAGGGAGAATTGGACGATAAACTCGACAACTGGCTTTCTCAAATCCGCGAACTCTTGGATAACGACTCTTCGACAGCAGTTGATTTTGTCAATGACTTCAAATTGGAGGTAGTAACCGATAGAATCATAGTCTTTACACCAAAAGGCAAGACACTGAGCCTGCCGGTAGGAGCCACCGTCTTAGACTTTGCCTACAACGTTCACACCGATTTGGGTAATCACTGCATGGGTGCAAAGGTTAATTTCAGAGTTGTGCCAATCACCCACAAACTACGTCCAAGCGATCAGGTGGAAATCATCACCTCAAAGATAGTTCACCCTAAGCAAGAGTGGTTAGACTTTGTCAAAACCTCAAAAGCATCATCTGAAATCAAGAGATATATTCGTGAATTTAGGAATGGCTATTACGAATCGGGAGAAGAGAAACTAAAAACACTATATTCTTCCTTGGAGATAGAATTCAACGAGGGTAACATAGAGAAACTCCGTCAGTATTCACGTCATGCCAATCTTACCGACCTATATTACTACATTCATAAGGGAGAAATAGCAGAGGAGGAGATAAGACGTTGTTTTTCGAAGCCCGAAAAGAACTCCACATGGCTGCTATTGAGAAATCCATTCACTCCAAAACGTAAGCCAAAACAAGTGAAGAGCTTGAAGGAGGAGATTTCGGAACAAATACACAACAATCCCGAAACCTTGCTTATAGGTAAAGATGCAGAGAAACTGCCATACAAGACAGCCAAATGTTGCAACCCATTGCCGGGAGACGATATAGTTGGATTGATACGCAAAGACTGCATAGAGGTACACCGAACCAATTGTATGCATGCCGTTGATGAAATGAGCAAATATGGCAATCACATAATCAAAGCAAAGTGGAGAGAAAACGAAAAGATTTCATTCTTGGCAGGAATCAAGATTATGGGAATAGACCGTAAGGGATTGTTGCAAGAGATAACAAAGGTTATTTCAGAGATTTGGAACATCAACATAAGAGGTTTGGTGATGGAGAGCAGCGAAGGAGTGTTTGAGGGTAGCCTTATGGTGTATATATCCGACGCAGGCAACCTTAATCGTCTTATAAACAACATTAAAGCTATTGATGGAATAGAAAAAGTTGTGAGAATCTAAATTAGCTGTGAGAGGTAAGAAAGGCTAAAGAAATCTTTAAGCCATCTATATTCTTTATAGCCTCAATTGCTTCGTAGCTTGTTGCAGAACTTGTGATAACATCGTCAATCAGCAATATATGCTTACCTTTCAAAGCTTCGCTGTTTCTCAAACTAAAGACACCCTTTACATTCAACTGTCTATGTTTGGCTTTTATTTGAGGCTTGTTATGCTTTATGCGTTTTATGTCCGAACATCGCATCTTGATACCTAAGTCTTTGGAAATTACCTCTGCCAATATCTCGCTTTGATTAAAGCCTCGCCAAACCCTTCTGCGCCAATGTAAAGGTATAGGCACAATGTAATCAATATCTTTAAGCCATGGAATTCTCTTAGGTGCTTTGCCCATAAGCTACCAAGCCGCCTGCCTTTATGTATGTTGCCTCTATACTTGAAATCCCACAAAGCTCTTTTGCAATATGAGTAGGAGAGGAAGACGTCTATGTTCTCAATCTTTCGATTCGTTAATTTGTCTTGGTATCTGTCAAAGGCATCGCCTTGATACTTAATAACCTCTATGCAATTCAAGCACAAATCTTTCTCACCCGAGGCAAGAACCCGATTGCATATTAAACACCTTCGTGGAAAGAAAAAATCAACGAACGTACTCATCGATAAAGTCTCTCATCATCTCCAATACCTTTGGCGAAATAGTCTGTTCGATAGAGAAATACTCATCAGGCAAACCGGTCTCGCACTCTTGGAACAAGTGATTCAAGTTTGGCAATAATACGGTTTTATATTTTTTGTTTCCTGCTTTCTTTAATGCTTTTTCTACCTCAGGAAGATTTTGTGAAGCAATGACTTGCACGTCCTTATCCCCATTCAAAGCCAATACAGGCATGTTTAACTTGCTCAAATAATCTCTTGGGTCCAAGTCTAAGAAACATTTTAACCAAGGAACTTGCAAAGCAGGATTGTTGTCTCTGTTTTTGAGAGAATTGATTTGAGTTTGGATTTCCTCTTGTGAAACACCCATCTTGCCAAGAATCGCTTTGTTCTGTTCAATCAACACACTCTCACCATCAACACCCGTACCGGCAAGCATAATCACAAAAGCCACATCTTTATTTCTAGATGCCACAATAGGAGCAATCACACCGCCTTCGCTATGTCCTGCAAAGCCAATACGTTTTGAGTCGATACTCTTGTGTGATTTCAACATCTCGAAAGCCGCCTCGGCATCATCGGCAAGGTTTAAGGTAGTTGCATTCAATAAGTCCATATTCTGAGTTCCCCAACCTCTGTCGTCATATCTGAAAACCGCAATACCGTTTCTTGTCAGATAGTCTGCAATCACCTCAAAAGGCTTGTGTTGCATTATCTCCTCGTTTCTGTCCTGCAAACCCGAACCCGACACCAATATAACACAAGGAAAGTTCTTGCCCTTCTTAGGATAGGTCAAAGTGCCCTTAAACTCATAGTCCACGTCCTTAACTCTGAAACTCAACTCCTCGCAAACGTAGTCTATATCCTTGGGAGTCTGAGGACGATTTATCACCATCTTGTTTTCACCTCGTTTAAGGCATAAAGGCAATTCTGCACCGTTTTGTTTGAAAATGCCGCATACACTGTCCTCACCAAGATATCTACCTTTGAAAACAACCTTGCTCAAACCCAACTTCACACTGAACATCATAGAATCATTCCTCAACACAACCTTGTTAGCCTTGAACATCTGTTTTGTTTGAGAAGGCGAACCCATTTCGGCAACGGTATCGTTTCCAATCTGCAACGTCAAAGTGATAGGCAACTTCTGAATACCTGCATCCAACTCTCCGCTCCAATTCTCAACCCTTTGAGCCATAGAGACAAAACCACAAAGCATCAAAACCACCAAAGCAATAGTATATCTTCTCATATTCAAATTATTTGTTTAGTTTCTAAGTCTTGCAAAATTACAAAAAAAAATATATTTTTAGGTTTTTCAAAACGCAGAACAAAAAAACAGTGTCTTTAAGTCGTAACAATAAAAACAAAAAACTATGAAAAGATTTATGATTTCTTTAGCAGCACTTCTTTGTGCATCAATCTCATTCGGACAAATCACATTTACAGACGTGAATCCTGATGCCGTAGTAACCACACAAGACGAAATGGGTTATCCATTGAACGTATTGGAAAGCTTAGGCTCAACAACAGAAGCCCCATTCTATGTTCAAAACTATTGGTTTGAGGATTATCCGGCAACATCCTACATAGCAGTCTTTGGAGACGGAGCAGGAGTGGTCATACTTCCAAGTCAGGAGTTCTCGGCAGGTCTTGTTGAAAAACTAAATCAAGGAGCCGCAATCGGTGCATCTTCCAATTGGTCAACCGAAATGTTCCCTGCATTGCACGATGAAATCTATACAGCATGGCAAGGTCAAATCGGATATGCAGGATTGAAAGTAAAACACGCAGGCAATACCTATTACGCTTGGGTGAAACTTGGAATCAACGCCAACCATACTTTCACAGTGTATGAATATGCAATTGAAACAACTCCGGGAAAAGCCATTGTAGCAGGTGATAAAGGCAACGTAAGCATAAGAAGTGTTGAATTCGATAACTTGGAGGCATATCCAAACCCAACCGATGGCAGATTGACCATAGTGAACACTGAAACAGCAGAATCAATCTCCATAGTTGATATGATGGGAAGAGAAGTGATGAGGTTGAATCCGATTATGGGCGAACAAAACGTGAACATTAGCTCCTTGGAAAGCGGCAACTACCTTTTGACAATCAAGACAGACAAAGGTCTGAAGGTAAAGAAAATCGTTCTACGATAAACCCACAATTCCAAACCAATAACATAATCCACCTCTTTGGGGATTAGATGTATTGCAGATGAATGTTTTAATTAAATAAACCGAAGAAAGAGAAAATCCTTTCTTCGTTTTATTTTTTTGTTTCTTTGTTTTGTTTATTGGATTCTTCTTTTTGTGAAAAACAAGCTATCGTCTGAATTTGCTTGGACTTACACCCGTAACTCTTTTGAAAAATCTTGAAAAAACCTCTATTGAAGAGAATTGTAAATTTATTGAAATGCTTTTAATAAATCGAAATTAGATGTGTGTGTAAAAAAAACCAACGAAGTTTATAATATCAATACAAAGGACTGCGTTAGTAGATTTGTAATTTCAAAACAATAAAAACATGAAACGTACATTGATTTTATTGGTTGCTTTATTTGCAATGCAAGTGGCAACAGCACAGCAAGAGGTTGATTTTCCTCAATTAGAAAAGGTTTCTCCTTGGAGTGTGAGCCTTGAAGGCAGTGTTTATCAAAAGAGCTTTTTGTCGGAGATTCACCACATAGGAGATTGGAAACATCTTGTTTATTGTCCGGAGGGCAGTTCTGCAATTTTGGGCGGCATCGGAGTAGATTACACTTTTAATCGTGCAAATAAATTGTCGTATGTTTTGTCTGCGGGTTTGGATCTATAGCCTGCGTTATATATGAACGAATCTGAACAAGGCTTGGAGGTAAGTCTTATGAGTGAGTCTTCACTTTTCAAAGAATTTCGTTTAAGTCCGTTTCTTTCTTTCGCTGTTCAATACCGCAACACTATTGCTGACAATGACAAATGGTTCTATAATATCAAGGGAGGAATGAGATTCACTTGCTATGACGGAAATCATAGTTCCGGTTCTTTGAGTGTAAATCCTTTTACACAGGATAGTATGTCGTTTTCTTCATACGGAAGCAACAAAAGATATAGTCTTTTCCCTAATCTGATGTTTTCGGTTGGTACCTCTTATAGTAGTTCAATCGGAATGTTTGGTTTGAACCTTATTGCAAACATAAGTATTCCGTATTTGAACGAAGGCGAATTTTGGTTTAAGTTTAATGATTCGGAATTCTATGGAAAACACTATCTGACAGGAAATTATTTAGGTTTGTCTTTGACATATTCTCCGAAAAGATAAGAAACAAAAAAAACAACTCTTAGGTTTGGCAAATTCTTCCTAAGAGTTATTTTTTTTAATTCTTCGTTTTTTAGTCTTTCAAGCAGTCGAACTTCAAGCGTGATTTTGGTATTATGCTTATTTGAAAGAAGCAATCCTGCTTTCGAAAACCTCTGCAAAGAGAGCCATTTCTCTTTTGGCGATTCCTAATTTCTTTGCTATGTCTTGCCAATCTTTTATAGCCGTGACGATTTCGGTAATAATTGTTTCTGCAACTTGCGGTTTTTGCATATATTCTTCGCAAGAGTTAAGTAGTATTGATAGGTCTGCTTGATTTGTTCTGCTGTTTATAAGTAGGCTTTGGTGATTATTTTGAGATGGATTCATATCGTATGCTGGTGAAAGCGTCCAGCCTTTTGCTGAAAGTAAGAATCCGTGATTGCGAAAATGGTCATCGCTATTTCCTATGCAAATATTAAATGCTGCTCTGCGGAATAACTCTTGAAGATTGCTTTCAACGTTTGTACAATCTTGCAAAATAAAATCAACAATATCTAAGTAGCCGTTTCCCGTTGTTGCATTATCTCCATCGTTTAAGCCAAGCAGTGTCATGGCAGAGGCAAAGTGTATTCGTTTTCCGTCATCTGTTCTATCAAAACGGCGTGATAGGAGAGTATGTTGTTTCTCATTTGTGGGTATTACTTTGGTTTCTGCTGTGTTAATGCCGGCTTTCTTTGCTAAAAGATGAGAAAAATGTTCCCATAGTCCTACATCATAATCATCTTTCAGCGAAGGGAATTTTGCGATGTATATTTTGTTGTCTAAGTCTATGATATTTGCTTTTGGTCTTGCACCTCCAAGCGATGAACCGGGTTGAATAAGTTGAGCAATCCAACGTTTCTCGGGTAAAGTGTTTGTGTTTTCGCTTTTTTCTATCTCTTTACTTGCGGCAATTAGTTCACGCAATTCGGTTAATGGTGGAATGCGTAAGGTGTTATCGGAATTTATAAATTCACCATCAAGACTTTCTTTGAAGCGAAAGCCTCCCATACGAGAGAAATCGTCAATTCCAATTAGGAAATCAAAGGACGATAATCGGCGAATTGGGCGTTTCTCTTCTTGGGCTAAGATTTGTTCTCGTCTAAGCAAAAGAGTGCGTCCCCATCTGTCAGGAAGTGCATCTGCAAAGCAACCAAATATATCTTTGCCTGCTTGTGTGTATTGCATTCCTATGTAATTATTCAAGTCGTTGCTAAGGTTGATTGAATTATGTCTTTTAATCCATTGGTCAGCAAACTTAAAACTATAACTATCTGAGCCTCGTAAAGATTCGTATCCAAGCTCTCCAATGAGTTCGGTCTCTTTTAGCCAATCAAAATCGGCATATACATATAGTTTTTTCATGATTTGCTAATCTTTTTTGGAGGCTCTCTCTCTTTGTGTCATATTCAGGTCTTGCAAAGTCCTGCCAAGGGTGTCGTCTTTGGCTAAAAAGAGAATGTCATCTTCGAGTTGAAGTGCGTATAATACGCGAAGGTATATTCCGATAGCTACTGTGGGTGAGCCTTTCTCTATTCGAGAAACGGTAAGAGAGGAGCATGTTGCTCTTTCTGCAACTTGTGCTATACTTAAATTTCTTCGTAGGCGTGCAAGTCTTATCTGTTCTCCTACGATTTGCATTTTTTGTTCTAATTTTCGGGGTAATTTTGTCCCCATTGTGCTTTTTGACATAATATCAACCTATCATATAATATGCAAAGATAGTGCTTTTTATTTATTTTATAATATGTTGAGTGTAATTTTTCGCATTTGATCTTTTGCTAACTAAAAACAAATGAACCCACGAGATAGTCTTGTGAGTTCATTTATATTGCAACTATTCGG
>JAGBSA010000055.1 GCA_017632095.1 Bacteroidales bacterium
GGTATGGCTCCAATGCGTTCACACATCTTCGACTTGTTCAAAACACATCACCCAACCAGAAAAGCACCAGTCTGGTATGGAGCAAGAGCAATCAAAGACTTGTTCTATATGGACGAATACGAAGAAATCGCAAAGAACAATCCGAACTTCGAATATCACGTTGCCCTTTCCGCTCCGGACGAAGGCGACAATTGGACAGGATATACAGGATTCATTCACGATGTTATCTACAATAACTATTTGAAAAACCACAAAGAACCTGAAGAAATCGAATACTACTTGTGCGGACCGCCACCAATGATTGCGGCAGTTATCAAGATGTTGGATTCACTTGGAGTTCCACCTGAAAATATCTTGTACGACAACTTCGGTAGCTAGTATTTAATAGTAAGAAAATAAAAATAAATACTTCAGAAACAAGGATTCCTTTCGAGGAGTCCTTGTTTTTTTTATCATATTAAAAGCATAGAAAAAATGCAAATCCACATTTCTTAAAAATGAATCTTTGTTTCAGTGATAACCAAACGGCGTTTTAGAAAATTAAATTCAAGAAACAAATTACTAAAATGAAGATTTAATTTGCCAAAATCAAGATATATCTGTGCGAATGTTTCAAATTAATAAAAAACAAACTTAATTTTTTGAGAATAACTCTTTAATTCGTCAAAAGTTTGTACCTTTACACTTTCGTTTTATTGTAACGATAGGAGAATAGGATACCGAAATGAGATATAGATTTTTTGTTTTTATTGTAAGTATTTTTGTATTTGTTGCTGCAAAACCTCAAAGTGTCTATGACGATGATGTGTTTAGAGCATTTGAACGTAATTATGATAGTCTTCTTCAAGGACATTATATGAAGATGAACGCAAAACTGCTTGATAAAAACTTAAGATACAGAATAGATTCCTTTACTCCTTCTCACAAAGCAGCAGATTTGCACGATACTGTCTTTATTAACCGTTTGCGTTCCATACCTTCTGTAGTTCCATTGACTTATAATGAGAAGGTGAGAGCCAATATAATCTACTATATAGACAGAATAGGGGATAGAGTTGGTGTTATGTTGGGATTAAGCAAGTATTATTTCCCAATATTCGATGAGATATTAGACAAATATGGCGTTCCGTGTGAATTGAAATACTTAGTTGTAATAGAGTCTGCATTAAATCCTAATGCAGTTTCAAGAGCTGGAGCTACCGGTTTGTGGCAATTTATGTATGCAACGGGAAGAATGTATGATTTGAGGGTGAATTCTATTGTTGATGATAGAAGAGACCCAATCAAAGCAACAGAAGCAGCCGCTAAATATTTAAGAGATTTGCATAAAATCTACAACGATTGGACTCTTGCCATAGCTGCGTATAATTGTGGACCGGGAAATATAAACAAAGCGATGAGACGTTCCGGTAAAGATACGTTTTGGGAGATTTATGACTTCCTTCCAAGAGAGACTAGAGGGTATGTGCCTGCTTATATAGCCGCTGCCTATGTTATGAATTTTTATAAGGAGCATGGAATTTCTCCGGAGAAATTGACCAAGCCTTTGACGCTCATATCAGATACAATAATGCTTAGTAAGGATTTGTATTTAGGACAGATAGAATCTGTTTTGAATATACCGATAGAGCAAATGAAGGAACTGAATCCTCAATATAAGACTTCCTTTATTCCAGGTAGTCAAGGAAAATATAGTTTGAAATTACCATTCCGATATATCAATGATTTCATTGCATTAGAGGATAGTATATCTAACTATGAGAAAGAAAAATACTTTGGAAATAAGTCAGAGGAACGAACAATAGACTCAGATGTTGAGTATAGGGATAGAGTGATTTACCACAAGGTAAGACGAGGAGACTCTTGGTATAGTGTGGCTAAAAGATATGGTGTAACAATCTCACAATTGAAGTCATGGAATCCAAATTCGAGAAGAAGTCAAAAGTTAAGAATAGGAGATGTCTTGGCCGTTAAGCAAAAAGAAGCATACAAAAAGCCAGCTCCGTCAACACAAGATAGTATTGCAACAGAAACACCTAAAGAGAAAGCTTTGGTTGCAGCCGATAATCAGGCGATAGACAATCGTCAGACTGCAGATGAATTGAAGAAAAAAGCAGATGGAAGTAAGCCAAAGCAAAACGTAGTAAAACACAAAGTAAAACAAGGCGAAACCGTTGCAAAAATTGCAAAAAGATATGGTGTATCGGTTGATCATATTTGCAAAATGAATAATATGACCTTCAAGCAAGCCTCTAAGATAAGAATAGGTCAGGTTCTTAGAATAAAGTGATGACTCCTCAGAAAGTGTTTCTATATCTTTCCATCGTACTTTTAACGCTTGGATTGTTGATGTTTGTCTTCCCAAAAGAGGGTATTGATTTATTTGGATTGAAAATAAAGATGCCTACTTTTGAAGAGGTTTTTTTTCAACAAAAAACAGAGTATGCAGATGTAGAAAAAATTGTACAAAAGGTTTCAAATCAGACTCCTGTTTCAGAATCTAAAAGTACAGAAGAAGATGATATTGTTTCATTTGTTTATTCAGACGAAATGGAACAAAGTTTGATAGAATTATCTCTTGATTTTGAGCAAATGGAACAAGGATACGGCTCTGTCAGAATTTTACATTACGGAGATTCTCAAATAGAAGCGGATAGAATTACAGGGACTCTGAGAAATGATATGCAAAAAGAGTATGGAGGTTGTGGGCAAGGAGTTATTCCTATGTATAGTCGTTCTACTATAAGCGGAGTTAGTTATATTTATTCTCAGAATTGGAATTTCTGTTCTGTATTAAGTCCTCAAAAAGGCTTGAATCGTTATGGTCCTTGCTTGTCAAGCATCAAGGCAATAGATGATTCAACAGGAGCAAATGCTTGGGTAGAAATATCTTTCACAAAAAGACCAAGATGTGGATTGAATCTGTATTATTCCTCTCCAGATAAGACAAGTAGAATAGTCGTTTCAAGTGCAGGAAACCAAATTGCAGACCTTGCAATTGAGGCAACAACGGACTTACAGCAGATTAGCATTGAACCAAATATGCTTGGAAATAAATTAAGAATAGAGTGTGAATCTGGAGTTGAGCTTTATTGTATGGATATTTCAGAAAATAAAGGAGTCTTAGTTGATAATGTTTCTTTGCGAGGTAGTTCTGGTTGGGGGATTAGAGGAAGTAATTCTACTTTACTCAACAGATTTCTTAATGATATGGACATCGATATGATTATAATGCAGTTTGGTGTAAATGCAATTCCACAAGAGGAAGATAAAGTGGTAGAAGATTATGGCTTTTATAAAAAAGAATTTGCTAAACAATTGCAATATCTCCATCGAATTGCACCTAAAGCACTTATAGTAGTGATAGGAGTTTCAGATAGGAGTATTCGTTCGGGTAGTTCTTACGTTACAAATCCTAATGTTTTGAAATTAAGACAAGTGCAAAAAGAAGCAGCGCTTGAAAATGCTTGTGTGTTTTGGGATTTGTTTGAGGCGATGGGTGGAAATAATTCTATGCCAAGTTGGGTTCTAAGAGAGGAACCATTAGCCAACAAAGATTTTATTCATTTTAACAATAAAGGTGCGGAATTTGTAGGAAAAATGTTTTTGAAATCATTATTCAAAGAGCTGGAAAAAAGAAAGGCCGCAAACAATACTACTAAAATTCTTTCCAATTGAGAAATTATTCATAACTTTGCCAATTATGTGTGTTCAAAGGGTAGAAATAGACGGTCAATGTTTTGAAATATCTGTTTCAGCAGAGCAATTGGAGAATTCAATTGATAAATTGGCTTGCAGAATCAACAAAGATTATGCAGGAAAGGAAATAGTGTTTTTAGTTGTATTGAATGGAGCGTTTATGTTTGCCGCAGATTTATTGAGGAAGATTGAAGGCATGCATAGGGTTTGCTTTATCAAGTTATCTACTTATGAAGGTACTGAAAGCACTGGAGAATATAAGGAATTGATAGGCTTAAATGATGACTTGGAAGGCAAAGATGTCATAATAATAGAAGATATTGTTGATAGCGGTTTTACAATGGGTAAACTGCTTGAAAGAATGAAGTCTATGAAGGTAAGAAGTAGCGAAATATGTACTCTAACATTCAAACCAGATAGCTTTAAGGGTGATTACAATGTAAAGTATGTTGGAATGAATATTGGAAATGAATTCATAGTTGGCTATGGCTTAGACTTGGATCAAAAAGGTAGAAATCTAAAAGAAATATACAAGAAAATATAAACACATAAGAGTATGTTGAATATAATATTGTTTGGAGCGCCAGGGGCTGGTAAGGGAACTCAGTCAAGAGAGATTGTAAAGAAATACGATCTTGCATATATCTCTACAGGAGAAATCTTACGTAAAGAAATTGCTGAGGAAACAGAGCTTGGATTGAAAGCAAAGGATGTTATAAACAGGGGTGAACTTTTAAGCGATGAATTGATTATAGGCATAATAGAACATGCTATAGAGCAAGCTGGAGATAAGGGAGTTTTGTTTGATGGTTTTCCAAGAACAGTTAAACAAGCTGAAGCTTTGGAAGCATTGTTGGAACATCATGAACGTCATCTTTCAATAGTGTTAAGCCTTTCTGTTCCTAGAGAAGAACTTATTCAAAGAATGCTTAAAAGAGCAGAAATCGAAGGTAGAGTAGACGATAATGAAGAAGTGATACAAAATCGCTTTAAAGAATATGAGGCAAAGACTAAACCAGTTGCTGATTTCTATGTTCAAAAAGGCAAATTGCAGAAAGTAGATGGCACAGGTGCAGTTGAAGAGGTGTTGAATAGACTTACAATAGAAATAGACAAAATAAAATAAGTATCAAGATGGGATCTAATTTTGTTGATTACGTTAAAATATGTGCACGTTCAGGAAAGGGAGGAGCAGGTTCTGCTCATCTTTTACGAACTCGCTCAAATGCTAAAGGCGGTCCTGATGGTGGAGATGGCGGTCGAGGAGGGCATATAATACTTCGAGGTAATAAACAATATTGGACCCTATTGCATCTAAAATATACAAAACACCTTATTGCAAAGCCAGGAGGTAGTGGTGGAGAGAATAGATTGCATGGGAAAAATGGCGAAGATGTTATTGTAGATGTTCCGTTAGGTACAGTATGTAAGGACTTTGAAACAGGGAATATTGATTGTGAAATAACAGAAGACGGACAAACTGCAATAATTGCAAGAGGTGGACGTGGTGGTTTAGGTAACGACCACTTCAAAAGCCCAACTAATAGAACACCTCGTTATGCTCAGCCAGGGGAAGACGGAGAAGAGAGATGGAAAGTAATAGAGCTTAAAATATTAGCAGATGTTGGTTTGGTAGGTTTTCCAAACGCAGGCAAAAGTACTCTGTTGAGTGTAGTGTCTGCAGCAAAGCCAGAAATAGCAGACTATCCTTTCACGACACTTGTTCCAAATCTTGGAATAGTTTCTTACAGAGATGAAAAATCTTTTGTAATGGCTGACATACCTGGAATAATTGAGGGAGCATCTGAAGGAAAGGGTTTGGGGTATCGCTTTTTAAGACATATAGAACGAAATTCTGTTTTGCTTTTTATGGTGCCTTGCGATACTGATGATATAGATAAGGAATATAAAATACTACTTAACGAACTTAAAGTATATAATCCAGAATTGTTGGATAAGGAAAGACTGTTGGCAATTACAAAATCGGATATGTTAGACGAAGTAATGCTTGAGCAGATGAAAGCAACCCTACCTCAAGGTATAAAAAGCGTGTTCATATCTTCTGTAACAGGCAAAAATATTGATAAATTGAAAGACCTTATCTGGGAAACGTTAAATAAAGATAATGGATAAGCTTATTGAGTTTGATATTTGGCTTTTTTATTTAATAAATGGGGCAAGATCAAACTTTGCCGACTGGTTTTTCTCTGTAATATCATCTCACTTATTCTTTGGATTAGTGGTTTTTTTTCTTGTTTTAGGTTTATCCGTTTCTCAATTCAAAAAGCGTTTTTGGCATTTGCTAATTTTGGTTGCAGTATGCTTTCTATTGGCAGACCGAATTTCTGTCCTATGTTTTAAGGACGGTATTATGCGTCTAAGACC
>JAGBSA010000056.1 GCA_017632095.1 Bacteroidales bacterium
AGAAAACCAAGTGCAGACTTAAACGGCATTTTTTCGACAAAAGGTGTAAGTACGCTTTTATGACGCAACTGGCTTGGAACTTGATCTGTGTCTCGGCTTATCTTGATTGCGATATTGCAACATTCGTAATAGCGGTTTGAAACATCTCGAAAAGGTCTTGCCGCGTTGGTTACGACGCCTTCGGGCAGGATTCTGCGAGACGACATGCCTGCTATGATTTCCGCTTTCGGGTATTGGTTTTGAAATTTTCTCAGATAATCCACACTCGGCGAAGATTCAATCCATTCTTCCCAAGCATAATCTTGCAGACAACTTTCAGGGCAGATAACGAAATCAGTGTTCGGTGTTATCTCTCTTGAAGTTAATTCCACTACCTTATCACATACTTGTCTCGGACTTAAATCGTATTGTTCGTTATAAGGATCCAAGTTTGGCTGAACGGCAATCACTTCCACAGCTTTGCCTTGTTGCGGAACGTATGTAAACCAACGTATCAGCGAAACAAAGATCGGTAAAAATAAAATCAAGAAACAGAAAATTGTTTTCAAGAAAGAATTTTTTGAAACTTGATTTGATTTTCTTCTTTCCAAGAATGATTTCAGCAAGGCAAAGATTGCGATGTTGCAAAGCCAAATCCAAAGCGTGCCACCCCCTACTCCGGTGTATTCATACCACTGAACGAGTGCTGGATACTTCGCAAAGCTGTTGCCCGATGCAAGCCAAGGAAAGTTCAAATCCCAATTCAATTGCAGTTGTTCAAAGGCGAGAAAGAAGATTGCAAAGAAGACGTCCGTCCAAGCTTTCCCCACAGCAAAGGAACGCTTACAGAAATGTGCCAATTGAAAGGTCAATGACATCAAAGCGGCTTCGAAAAACGGTATTGCAACTCCCAAAGGTGTGGAATAAGTAATCCAATACACTGTTGTTGCATTCCATAAAAGGAAAGCAGGATAGGAATAAAGGAATACTTTCCATGAAGTTTTTTTCTCGGGTTTCAGATTGTTGCTTATGCCGTCTTCCATAAGCAAAAGCGGAACAAATGCCACCAACATCAAAGGTGCAAACATCAAATCCCACCATGCGAAAGACAGAATCAATCCGCTGAGTACGGAAAGCAAGATAAGTTTCTTCTTATTCATTATTTTACGAATCCTTTTGGCGTTACGACATTGTTCATCACTACATCAAATTCCTCGACAGGAACATTCTCCACCATTTGAAAGTCGTAACAGATTCCTATCTTGGTGCTTTGTGCAACCGAAAGCAGTCTGTCGTAGAATCCTCTGCCTCTTCCCATTCGGTGCAACTTATCATCAAATGCCACTCCGGGGATTATCATCAATTCTATCTTCTCATAGCTTTCGTATATCTCACCCACAGGTTCAAGGATTCCGAATTGCTCGCCTGCTTTCATAGATTCCATTCCTTGAAACACCCTCAGCACCAAGTCATCTCCCACCACACAAGGCAGAAGTATCGTTTTGCTTTCGTACCATTTCATTATGAAGTCGTGAGTGCAAACCTCATCATCCATAGACCAATATAAGAGTACGGTGTTTGAACGTTTAAACAATTCGCTTTCTTCGATATGGGAGAATATCTCTTTGCTTTGAGATTTCTTTTCTTGATCAGGAAAAGCCTTTTTCTTTTCTCTAATCGTCTTTCTCAACTCTTTCTTTTGTTCTTTCAAATCCATTTTGCAAAGATAAGAAAAGAAATCGCTACTCAAACCAAAAACCGAAAAAACAAAACGAGCGGTTGGAGAGTGAAAGCCTTATCATCCGGTTTGCCGATGTAGGTTTAGGATTGTATTTTCTGAGATATTATGAAATATTACGGTTGATTGGAATCTTTTTCTTCATTATCTCCATGAGCGTTTTTCAATTTCGCTTTCTCGAATTCTGACATAAGGGTGCAAGCAAACCTTAATTCCATATCATCTTCTTCGCCTAATATTTCCAAACTCTTTTCATAATAATATATACTTTTTTTAGGATTTCCCAATTCCCTATAATAATGTCCCAAGGTCGCATAACATATCACCCAATCTTCATTATAAGCACCCGACATCTCACTCTCAAAGATTTCCAATGCCAGATTGACGTAATTTAACATCTCCTCATAATCCTTGATTTCAAGACAATTACACGCAATACTCCCATACACACTTGCCAGCTTTATACTTTTCTCGCCCTCTATTTCTTTGAAGATTGCAGCCGCTTCTTTGTAATAAGCAATCGCTTTTCTTCTTTTTCCTGCGTCAGAACTTTTCTCTCCCAACTTAACCAATTCTTCTGCTCTCTTAAATTTGTCGTATCTGTCCTCTTGCTTTGAAACCGGCGGAGTCAAACCTGCATTATTGTTTTCCATATCTTAAATTATTTCAATCAGTCATTCTCTCTATCGATTCAAGATTTCAAAGTTACAATATTTCCTTGTTATTTCGGCAAGGCAAGAAAATGTGTTGCAAAAATGTCGCAAATCCACATTCTCTCTTTGATTGAAAGAAAACAAAACGAGCGTCCGAAAATGCAAAAGCAAGTCGAACGCTCGTTTTTCTTTGAATTGTTGTTTATTTATTTCTTTATATATATGTATATATAAGAATCTACTGTTTAGAACTATTTTGCACATATTTACCTGCATCCCATACTGCTTTGTAAACTTTCATCTGCGTTTGGTAACGAGCAAAGAGAATTGGCAATACAAAAATTACAATATTTGTAATTATAACAAGACAATTACAATTTATTATAGGATTTATAAAGAATATTTTAGCAAATAAATTTCCATCAAAAAATTTGATTTCCGAATGATAAGATATCAAATACA
>JAGBSA010000004.1 GCA_017632095.1 Bacteroidales bacterium
AGTAAATGGTTTGCCAATGAAAAAGATGATTCTTTCAAAAGCAGCATCGGACAAATTTATCAAACCTTTGGTGGAGAAGAACTTTATCCTTCGGTAGAAGAAAAAGCTGCAATGTTACTCTATCTCGTAGTAAAGAATCACTCATTCAGCGATGGAAATAAACGAATAGCCGCAATGCTTTTTCTTTGGTTTATGGAAAAGAACGGAATCTTGTACTCAGAAGATGGACACAAGCGTATAGCCGACAATACTTTGGTTGCACTTACTCTAATGATTGCAGAAAGTAAAGCCGAAGAAAAAGACGTTATAGTAAAAGTTGTAGTGAATTTAATAAATCAAGAAAACAGATAATCATACTTTGAAATAAGCAAAATAAATTGGCGTTTCAGTTATAACGAAACGCCGTTTTATTTTTGTGAATCTTTATTTTAAGATTTTCTTTCTTCGTTTTAGTAGGCTCAGATGCCGAATGCTTGTTTTATCTTTTCGACATAGTCTGTCTTCTCCCAAGTAAAGAACTCTACTTCTTTTTTTTCGGTTTTTCCGATCCTTGTCATCTCAACTTCTTTCTTGTATGGAGTACGTCCGAAATGTCCGTAGGTTGATGTAGGACGGTAAATAGGATTTTTCAAACCAAAGCGGCTGACGATGGAATAAGGTCTGAGGTCGAACAACTCTCCCATTCGTTTTGCTATCTCTCCGTCCGACATTGTTTTTCCCTCATTGTCTTTTGCCTTTGCGGTGCCGTATGTGTTTACATACAAGCCTACCGGTTCTGCAACACCGATTGCGTATGCCACTTGCACCATTGCTTCTGTGCAAAGTCCGGATGCGACCATGTTTTTCGCCATGTGTCTTGCCGCATACGCCGCACTGCGATCGACTTTCGAAGGATCTTTTCCCGAAAACGCTCCTCCGCCATGTGCAGCCCTACCTCCGTAAGTATCAACAATGATTTTACGTCCTGTAAGTCCCGTATCGCCATGCGGACCTCCGATTACGAATTTGCCTGTCGGGTTCACATAAAGCTTAAACTTGCCTTCAAGCATTTTCTTCACCGATTCTTTTTGCTGTTTCGCCGCAACGCGAGGTATAAGTATTGTTTCTATGTCTCTGCGTATTGTTTCGAGCATTTTTTCTTCCGTATCGAATTCATCGTGTTGAGTAGATACGACTATTGTGTCTATGCTTTCGGGTGTGTTGTCATCGTTATATTTTATTGTAACCTGACTTTTTGAATCGGGACGCAAGTATGTCATTTGCTTTCCTTCCTTACGGATTTGTGCAAGTTCGTAAACAAGCATGTGAGACAACTGTAAGCTCAGCGGCATAAAGTCTTCTGTGTCCGAACATGCGTATCCGAACATCATTCCTTGGTCTCCTGCTCCTTGATCTTCTTCTTTTTGTCTTACAACGCCTTGATTGATGTCGGGACTTTGCTCGTGTATTGCCGAAAGTATGCCGCAGGAGTTCGATTCGAACATGTATTCTCCTTTTGTGTAGCCTATATTCTTTATAACGTCTCTTGCCGTTTGTTGAACATCGACGTATGCTTCTGCCTTCACCTCTCCGCTAAGCACAACCAAGCCTGTGGTTACCAAAGTCTCGCATGCGACTTTCGATTCTTCGTCTTGTTTTAGGAATT
The DNA here is from genome assembly GCA_017632095.1 of Bacteroidales bacterium. GTDB lineage: Bacteria > Bacteroidota > Bacteroidia > Bacteroidales > P3 > Onthomorpha. The sequence goes on from JAGBSA010000004.1 coordinate 1,646, forward strand.
CGTCCAATATGGCGTCTGAAATTTGATCCGCCACTTTGTCAGGGTGCCCTTCAGACACCGATTCCGATGTAAAAAAATAAGCCATTTTGCATTTAAGTTTTTAATTGTTAAACATAGCAAAATGGAAATTTGATTTTGACGTACTGTGTGTAAGAAAAATGTTGTTTTAGCATTTTTTCACGTGGTTGCAATCAATCAAATCTTTCCACTTTTGCGGTGCAAAGATACTGCTTTTTTTGCTCTTGACAATAGGAATTGTGCTTTTATTTGCCATTACTTTTATTTAGAGAGATATAAAACAAAGAAACAGTTTACCGAAACTTGATTTCAGCAAACTGTTTCTTTGTTTTAATTTATTGTTTCCTCGTTTCGTTATTAGCTTATGCCGCCTCCGTTTTTGATTTGTTTGTCTGGAGAAACGAAACTCAAACTTCCGTCTGCGTTTTCAGCCATCAGAATCATTCCTCGGCTCTCTATGCCTTTCAAAACTTTAGGTGCGAGATTTACAACGACGGATACTTGTCTTCCAACAATGTCTTCCGGTGCGTAATGCTCGGCTATTCCGCTCACAATGGTTCTTTGGTCTATTCCTGTATCGATTGTGAGTTTTAAGAGCTTCTTTGTCTTCGCTACTTTTTCGGCTGAGAGTATTGTTCCTACTCTTATGTCTAATTTAGCGAAGTCATCGTATGTTATATTCTCTTTTTGCGGTTCTGTTTCGGCTTGTGCAATCTCGTTAGCTTTCTTTGTCTCTTGCAATTTGTTGATTTGAGCCTCTATTTGTTTGTCATCGATTTGCTCAAACAATAATTGAGGTTCGCTCAACGCTGTTTCGACATTCAACAAGTCTGCACTGCCTGCTTCAAACCAAGCTTTCTTTTCCATATTCAGCATATTACGCAATTTTTCCGCTGTCATAGGCATAAAGGCTTCTGATAATATTGCGAGGTTTGCACATATCTGCAATGAGATATTAAGTACCGTTGCCGTTCTGCTTTCATCTGTCTTGATGGTTTTCCAAGGCTCGTTCTCGGTTAGGTATTTGTTTCCAAGGCGTGCAAGATTCATCATCTCGTTTAGGGCTTCTCTGAATCTGTATTGCTCGATTGAACGACCTATTCTTTCAGGGAATTGTTTCATTTCCTCAATCGTTTGTCTATCCAAGTCATTCAATTCTCCGCATGCAGGAACTTTTCCTCCGAAATACTTATGCGTCAAAACCATTGTTCGATTCACGAAGTTACCATAAATAGCCACCAACTCGCTATTGTTTCTCGTTTGAAAATCTTTCCAAGTGAAATCGTTGTCTTTTGTTTCCGGTGCGTTGGCACAAAGAACATACTTCAACACATCTTGCTTTCCGGGAAAGTCTTTCAAATATTCGTGCAACCAAACAGCCCAATTGCGTGATGTAGAGATTTTGTCTCCTTCTAAGTTCAAGAATTCGTTTGCCGGAACGTTCTCCGGCATTATGTAAGAGCCGTCTGCTTTCAACATTGCAGGAAATATGATGCAGTGGAATACTATATTGTCTTTACCAATAAAGTGAACCAATTTACTCTTTTCATCTTTCCACCATTTCTCCCAATCATTCGGCATCAGTTCTTGGGTGAAAGAGATATATCCTATCGGAGCATCGAACCACACATACAAGACTTTGCCTTCTGCATCAGGCAATGGAACTTTCACTCCCCAATCCAAGTCTCTCGTAACGGCTCTTGGTTGCAATCCTTGCTCAATCCAGCTTTTGCATTGCCCGTAAACATTTGTTTTCCATTCCTTATGACCTTCTAAAATCCACTGACGCATAAATTCTTCGTACTGTTCCAATGGCAAATACCAATGTTTGGTTTCTCGCAATTCAGGTTCTGCTCCGGAGAGTGTTGATTTTGGATTTATCAAATCTGTTGCTGACAAAGAAGTTCCACAAGCCTCGCATTGGTCTCCGTAAGCCTTTTCATTACCACAGTGAGGGCATTTTCCGATTATGTATCTGTCGGCAAGGAATGCTTGAGCCTCCGGATCGTAATATTGTTTGCTTGTCTGCTCTACAAATTTACCGTTATCGTATAGGCGTTTGAAGAAATCCGATGCTGTTTCTGCATGTTGTTTGCTTGTGGTGCGTGAATACACATCAAAAGAAATTCCGAATTCTTCGAAGGATTGCTTGATTATATTGTGGTATCTGTCTACTATGTCTTGAGAGGTAACTCCTTCTTTGCGGGCTTTGATTGTTATAGGCACACCATGCTCATCGCTTCCGCCAATTAACACAACTTCTTCTCCCATAGAACGCAAATAACGTGCGTAAATATCCGCAGGAACGTAAACTCCCGCCAAATGACCTATGTGAACAGGTCCGTTAGCATAAGGTAAGGCTGTCGTAATTGTATAACGCTCAAACCTCTTATCTGATTCCAAGTACTTCATTCTTCGTCTTATTATACTTAATTTTGCAAAGATACGAAAAAAAACATAGTTGTTATAATACTGTTTAAGATTATGAATCAGGCAGTCTTTATTTCGTCTTACTGAATCTTGATTTTAATTTTCTAAAACCAAGTTTCAGGAAATTGAATTCAAGTTTTATTTTAGCGAATTCAAGTTTAGCAAAATCTACTAAAAAAAATAAGCGTTCTCTCGCTTTGCTTTCGTTGCGAGAGAACGCCTGTTTGTTAGTTTATTGTTTCGTCTTATTGAAGGCTTTGCAAGAATGCGATACTCTTGTGCATCAATTCGAACATTACTTCGTCGTCTTGTACAAAGTTTACAGTCTTTCTGTATTCCTTAACGAAGTTTTCGATTGTCTCAGATGACTTTAAGCCGGTTTTTTGCTTGCGGAAATCGAACGCTTGTGCCGCATTAAGCAACTCTATCGCCAATACTCTTTCTGTATTGTTCACTACTCTGTATAGTTTCGTTGCTGCGTTTGAACCGAATGAAACATGGTCTTCTTGTCCTTGAGAAGAGTCGATTGTATCTACTGATGCAGGAGTACAAAGTTGCTTTGACTGACTCACAACTGAAGCTGCAGTGTATTGAGGTATCATAAAGCCTGAATTAACTCCCGGTTTAGCAACCAAGAATGAAGGAAGATCTCTCTTAGCTCCTATCAATTGATATGTTCTTCTTTCAGATATTGAACCCAATTCTGCAACTGCTATCGCCAAATAGTCAAGGTTGATTGCCAAAGGCTGTCCATGGAAATTACCTGCTGATATCACCATATCCAAATCAGGGAATACTGTTGGGTTATCGGTTGCTGAGTTGATTTCTGTGGTGATTACGTTTGCTACATGTTCGATTGCGTCCTTGCTTGCTCCGTGTACTTGTGGCACACAACGGAATGAGTAAGGGTCTTGTACGTGTTGCTTGTGTTGTTTTATGATTTCGCTACCTTCTAACAATTCTCTGATATTACGAGCTGTCTCAATTTGTCCCTTGTGAGGGCGAACTTGATGTACCGGATCGAAGAATGGTTCTATTCTTCCATCGAATGCTTCCAATGAAACAGCCATAATCTTGTCTGCTAAGGCAGATAATTTTTGTGCTTTAATGATGCACCATACTGCAAAGGAACTCATAAATTGTGTTCCGTTCAATAAAGCCAAGCCTTCTTTGGATTGCAATTCTATTGGTTGCCAAGAGAATCTCTTATTCAATTCTTCACCGCTTATTCTTTCACCTTTGTAATCTACAACTCCCAATCCCAATAGCGGAAGACACATATGTGCCAATGGAGCCAAGTCTCCTGATGCTCCAAGTGAGCCTTGTTGATAAACAACTGGGAAAATATCGTTGTTAAAGAACTCAATCAATCTTTCTACTGTTTGAAGTTGAACTCCTGAATTACCGTATGAAAGTGATTGAATCTTGTTTAGCAACATTATCTTCACGATTTCTTGCGGTACTTCTTCTCCTACTCCGCACGCATGGCTCATTACCAAGTTCTTTTGCAATTGTGAAAGTTGTTCTTTGCTGATTGAGATGTTACACAATGAGCCAAAACCGGTAGTAATTCCGTAAATCGGCTCCTTTTGTGTTTCCATTTTGTTATCCAAGTACTCTCTACATTTCAAGATTCTTGATTTGCTTTCTTCTGAAAGTTCGATTTTCAATCCTTTTTTCAAGATTTCGTCTACTCTAT